>JAAWBF010000085.1 GCA_022792555.1 Oscillospiraceae bacterium | reverse complement strand
TCACAAATGCCAATCAATCTCTCTAAAGGACAAAAAGTCGATCTGACCAAGGGCAACGCGGGGCTGGACGCCATTCTGGCCGGCCTGGGCTGGGATGTGAACAAGTATGACGGCGGCCATGACTTTGACCTGGATGTATCGGTCTTTATGACCAACGACCAGGGGAAGGTGGAGACCGACACCAATTTCGTGTTCTACAACAACCCCCAGGATGCCGCTGGCAGCGTCATCTATGCTGGGGACAACCGCACCGGCGAGGGGGAGGGGGACGACGAGTCCGTCACCATTACCCTGAGCAAGGTCCCGGCCAATGTGAGCAAGATCTCCTTTACCGTCACCATCCATGAGGCGGAGTCCAGGGGGCAGAACTTTGGTCAGGTCTCCAACGCCTATATCCGCATTGTAGACACCGTCAAAAACGAGGAGCTGCTGCGCTACGACCTGGGAGAGGATTACTCCATTGAGACCGCGATTGTGGTGGCCGAGCTCTATCGCCACGGCGGAGAGTGGAAGTTCGCCGCCATCGGCTCCGGCTTCCAAGGGGGACTGGCGGCCCTGTGCAATAACTTTGGTCTGAGCGTTTGATGCCTGGGGGAAAAGCTTCCCCGTGCAGGAAAAGAGAAAAAATGAAAATGAGGTGTATGTGACATGGCAATCTCCCTGCAAAAGGGTCAAAAAATCGATCTGAGAAAAAAAGACGGCTCCCAGCTCTCCCAGATGACCGTGGGTCTGGGCTGGAAAGAGGTCAAGAAGGCCGGCGGGCTGCTGGGCATCTTTAAGAGCAAGGTCGATGTGGACATCGACGCCTCAGTCCTTATGCTGGGGGCGGACGGCAAGATCCCCAGCAAGGAGGAGATCATCTTCTTCAACCACAAGGACCACCCCACCGGCTGTGTCCACCACTGCGGGGATAACCTAGTGGGCGGCAAGATGGACGGGATGGACGACTCCGAGCAGATCCAGGTGGACCTGACGCGAGTGCCCCAGGGCATCGAGCGGATCGTCTTTGTGGTGAACATCTATGACTGTGTAGCCCGCAAGCAGCACTTCGGCATGGTGGAAAACGCCTACATCCGCATTTTGGATCAGGGCGCCAAGGAGACGGTTGCCAGCTACAACCTGACCGAGGACTACGGCGGCAAGACCTCCATGATCGTGGGCGAGCTCTACCGGAGCGGCGGGGAGTGGAAGTTCAGCGCCATTGGACAGCCCGGCTATGAGCCCGGCATTGCCGATATCGTGCGGCTGTACACCTAAAATGGTGACTCAAAAAAGGGACAAGCATGCTTCGCGCCTGTGGGTGTGAACGCTGTAACGTTTTGAAAAAGAGGAGGACTACACATGTCTATCAATCTCTCCAAAGGCCAGAAAATCAATCTGAGCAAGGAGGCCCCCAGTCTGAAAGTCGCCCTGATCGGCCTGGGCTGGGATATCAAGCAGTACGACAGCGGCGCGGACTATGACCTGGACGCCTCGGTATTCCTGTTGGACAGCAGCGGCAAGTGTGCCCATGACTCTGACTTTATTTTTTACAACAACCTCTCTGCCGGCGGTGTGACCCACTCCGGAGACAACCGCACCGGCGAGGGGGAGGGAGACGACGAGGCTATCACCATTGAGTTTGACAAGGTCCCCGCCTATGTGGAGAAGATCGCCGTCACCGTCACTATCTATGATGCACCGGCCCGGGGCCAGAACTTTGGCCAGGTGTCCAACGCCTTTGTCCGCCTGGTGGACAAGGTCAGCGGCGCCGAGCTGTTGCGCTACGACCTGGGGGAGGACTACTCCACCGAGACCGCCATCGTCTTTGCCGAGATCTACCGCCACAACGGCGACTGGAAATTCTCGGCGGTAGGCTCCGGCTTCAGCGGCGGCCTGGAGGCCCTGTGCCGCGCTTACGGCCTGAGCGTGTAAGCCGTTCCGCCCCCGTGTCCAAGGCTGTGGGCCTGGGACACGGGGGTATTACAAAGCCAAAGGAAGTCAAACCATATGCAGTACTTTTCCTTCCTCTCAGAGGAGGATCTGCACAGTCTCTTCTGCCAGCTTCCGCTACCCTTTGACCGGGATACCCCCTTGGAGACCCTGCGCAATGCGGTGGGCGGACTGTTGTATACCCCCGCCTCCAACCCAGATATTGCCCAGATAGTCCTCACCAGCAAGATTCAGGGCCTGACTTCTCTGGCGATCTGCCTGGAGGACGCGGTAGGGGATGCGGCCCGGCGGGACTGCATGGTCAATGCCAAAAACCAGATCTCTACTCTGGCAGCGGCCCTGCGCACTGGGACCCTGTCCCCAGACCGGCTGCCCCTCCTCTTCCTCCGGGTGAAGGACAACGATATGCTGGAGGAGCTGGGGGGCTTTCTGGCGGACCACAGCGATGTTGTCACCGGGGCTATCCTGCCAAAGGCGGACAGCTCTTGTCTGGAGCGGGGGCTGGCCCTCACCGCCCAGATCCACCGGCAGGCCGATCACCCCTTCTACCTTATGCCCATTCTGGAATCCAGAGCGCTGATGGAGACGGGAGACCGAATCGGACTGCTCCAGGATCTGCGCGGGCTGACCGACCGGTTTTACCAGCGGGTGCTAAACATCCGCATGGGGGCCACCGACCTGTGCGGCCTCTATGGGATCCGGCGGGGGATGGACACCTCCATCTACAGCGTGGGGGTGGTGGCTGGGTGTATGGCCGATGTGGTGCGGGTTTTCGGCCTGGATGGGCGGTATACGGTCAGTGGGCCGGTATGGGAGTATTTCCGTACCCTAACTTCCGCACTGGCCACTGGTCGGTGGGAAGAGATCTCTGGTCTGGTCCAAGAAGTGGGATTAGACCTGCAAAATGGGATTTTAGGAAAGACCTGTATTCATCCCGCCCAGCTCTTGCCCGTCCAGGCCAGTCTGGTGGTCCCAGCCGAGCTCTTCCAGGATGCGGCGTCCATCCTCTGCGGCAGCCAGGAGCGCAGCGGTGTTCTGTCCAGTACCAGCCGCAATAAGATGAACGAGCTCAAGCCCCATGCCCTTTGGGCCAGGCGGATCATGCGCCGGGCTGAGGTTTACGGGGTGTATGCTGGACACACCGATGCCATCGGGTTTCTCCGTGCCCTGTACGGCGCCAAGCACACTGTAATAAGCCAAATTGCCATTGGACAGCCGCCGGTGGGAATCACATTTTAAGGGGAGAAATCATGGACCCAACGACTTATACCATCGGGGAGACCCTGCGCCTCACCCTGGCCCTGGAGTCCCCCCGCTTCGGCCTGGCCCCGGAGGACCTGTTCTCTCTGGCTGTGCGGGACAATCCAAAGCGGGCCTTTCTCTTTGTGAGCCGGGTGCTGGGCAAGCACCTGTCCCGCCCTCCCGCCGTCCTCTTGGCGGCGGGCCGTCTGCTGGCCCTGGCGTGGACCGGTTCGGAGGACGGGGAGGAGGTCCGGTGGTGGACTGATGTCCTGACAGAGCGAACCACGCCCCTCTTCTCCCAGGTGCTGGACCGGCGGCAGACCGGGCGGATCGATCTCCCACCGTCGGAGCGTACCCTCTTTCTTGGCTTTGCCGAGACCGCCACCGGTCTGGCCCGCGGGGTGGCCGACTGCTTTGGCGGGGAGGCCGGTTATCTGAGTACCACCCGCCTGCACCAGCCAGGAGATTTCCTGACCTTTGAGGAGGTCCACTCCCACGCCAGCACCCACCGGCTCTATCTGACCCCAGACGACCCCTTTGTGAAGGGCTGTACCCGTGTGGTCCTCATCGACGATGAGCTTACCACCGGGAACACCGCCCTGTCTCTCGTCCGTCTGCTCCACCGGCAGTTTGGAATCCCCCGTTTTACCCTTCTGTCCCTGCTGGACAACAGCGACGGGAAGAACCGCCAGGCGCTGGAGAGGGAGCTTGGAATTGAGATCCAGGCGGTCTCCCTTCTGCGGGGGCGGCTTGTCTCCGTCCAGGCAGAGCCTCCTCCTCCGCCCAATTTGGAGGACTGGCGGGAACGGGCGGGACAGCCCCTGTTCCCCGGTGACCCCCCGCTGTCCCTCCCCGATGGCCGTACCCTGCTGAATACCAGGGACCGGGATGGTATCCTAGCGCAGTGCCGAGGGGCGGCAAATCGCCTGGGGGAGGGGGGAGAAACCCTGTTTCTGGGGACTGGAGAACGCATCTACGAACCGGCCCTCCTGGCCGGGCTGTGCGGCGCAGCTGCCTTCCACTCCACCACCCAGAGCCCGGTGTGCGCCCTGGCCGGTTCAGCTATCACAAGCGGGGTCCGCTTCACACCCTCGGACTGCTACAGCGCCGCAGGCTACCTCTACAATGTCCCCCGAAACCAATACCGCCGGGCGGTAATCTGTACCGAGCAGAGCACCCGCGACCCCAGGGGACTGGCGCAGCTGGCCGGGTATCTGTCCAGCCGGGGGATTGACGCGGTGGAGGAGGTGTTGCTGTGATTCCCACACCGCCCCATCTGGGGAGCTTTCTCCCCCAGGATGTGACCTTACTGCTCCAGGATGTCACCGGACGGGTGGAAGAGCGGCCAACTGCCCAACGGGAACGGGAGGTCCAGGCTGGACGGCATTACTCAGAGGACCTGCCCATTGAGCAGGTGCCAAGTCCGGCCTATCTGAATGTGTTTGACCAGCTCATGGACCGGCAGCTCCCCCAGGTGGCTCTGTACACCGGGGTGCTGACCCGGCTGGTGCTGGAGGAATATCCCAATGCTGTGTTGGTCTCTCTGGTCCGTGCTGGGGTCCCCTGCGGGATCCTCATGCGGCGGTACGCCGCCCAGGCGCTCCAGGCGGAGCTGCCTCACTACGGGGTGAGCATCATCCGAGACAAGGGGTTTGACGAGACG
Source organism: Oscillospiraceae bacterium (assembly GCA_022792555.1). Lineage (GTDB taxonomy): Bacteria > Bacillota > Clostridia > Oscillospirales > Oscillospiraceae > JAAWBF01. The sequence goes on along the minus strand of JAAWBF010000085.1, from coordinate 224 downwards.
GCGATCTCCTACCTGCTGGAGCGCCACCCAGGCCGCCCCTTGGTCTTTGTGGATGGGTGGACGGGGAAAGGAAGGATTACCAGACAGCTGGAGGAGTCCTGCGCCGCCTATGCCGGGCGCTGCGGGGTCTCTCTCCCGCCCATTCTGGCGGTCCTGGCGGACCCAGCCCACTCCTGTACCCTCTACGCCACGCGGGAGGACTTTATCAACCCCTCCTGCTGTCT
>JAAWBF010000084.1 GCA_022792555.1 Oscillospiraceae bacterium | reverse complement strand
CCCCGCTCCATTGGACAACATCGTCTGTTTCAATTTGGCAGTTCCTTTTTATCCGCTCTACACCCATTTCTGTTGTATGAAGTTTATCAATGTTTTTAATTAAATCATTCATTCTTATACCAACCTATGCATATTTACCCATTGTGATTCACCGGGAACACGAAGTCGAATTGGGACTTAAAAATAAGTGGCCGTCCCCTTTCTGAGTGGAAGGAGACGGCCAGTTCTGATCATTAGCCAAAGGGATAAAAGCCATAGGGCCAGTAGAAGCCGCCATTGGGATAGGAGGTATCCTGCTGGGGTTCCTGCACGGGGGTCTCCTCTGTCTTTGGGACCTCGTCGAAGGTAATCTCTGCCTGGAGCTCTGAGCCGCTGCGCTCCAGGGTGAGGACTGCGGTGTCCCCTGCCTTGTAATTGCGCAGGGCGATCTTCAGCTCATAATAGGAGGTGATCTGTGTCTCCCCCACATGGGTGATGATATCTCCCTGTTGGATGCCCGCCTTCTCGGCAGCGGAGCCCTCCTCCACGCTTTCAATATAGACGCCCTGGCTGATGCCGTAGCGCTGGACCGCCTCCTCGGACACATTGCTCGGTACAATGCCCATAAACGCCTTGTTGGTGACATAGCCGTGCTCAATAATGTCGGTGATCATCCCCTTCACATCGTTGATAGGAATGGCGAAGCCCAGACCCTCAATGGTGGCGGAGGCGGAGGAATTCTGATTGGAGAGCTTGGCGGAGGTGATCCCCACTACCTCGCCGTAGAGATTAAAGAGGGGGCCGCCGGAGTTGCCGTTGTTGATGGCGGTGTCCGTCTGAATCATGTTCATGGCCACGGAATTTTCCATGGTGATGGGCCGGTTCAGGGCGGAGACATAGCCGGAGGTGAGGGTATAGGTCAGCTCGCCCAGGGGGTTGCCGATAGCGGCCACCTGCTCTCCCACAGTCAGGGCGCTGGAGTCCCCCAGCTTGACGGGGGTGAGGTCAGTGGCGTCAATTTTGATGACCGCCAGGTCACTCTCCTCCTCGCCGCCCACCAGCACAGCGTTATAGGTCTTGCCGTCCACAAAGGACACCTTGATGCTCTGGGCGCTCTTGATCACATGGTAGTTGGTGACAATATAGCCGTCCTGGGTGATGACAAAGCCGGAGCCCGCCGCCGCGCCGCCGGCCACCTGCTGGCCCCAGGAGTTGGTGGTCACCAGCTCGGTGGTAATGCCCACCGTGGAGCCCACATTGGCTGCGTAGACCTCGGAGAGGGTGAGCTGTTTATCAGAGGTAATATTGGACACATTCAGCACGGTGGGGGTATGGGTGGCGTCATAAATTGTGGTGCTGCTTCCAGCCAGCCTCTGCCCATTTGCCGCCAGTATAATCCCGCCTCCGGCCAGCCCACCCACCAGAGCACAGGTCAGACAGGCCGCTGTGATTTTTACGGCGAAATGGTTTTTCTTTTTGGGAGGCTCCTCCTTGTGGACCCGGAAGCTGGGGGCCTCGATGTAATCCCGCTCATCGGGGGAACGATTATAGTTACTGTAATACATAAGCCGCTCCTTTTTTCGCCGGGAGTGCGCTTCTCTCGCCCACTCAAGCCGTACAGTTTTATTTGAACTGTGTTTAGGATACGCTATAATTATGGCGAAATCATGAAGAAACATGACAGGAATTTTGAACATTCCAGGATACCCTCCAGTCCGCTGGCATGACAAGCTCCCATCCCCTAGTCGGGGATGGGAGCGCATCCAATCTGCTATTCTATTCTCTCCCGAAGCAGGGCGGCCAGATCACCGGCGGCCAGGCTGAGATCGTGCAGCAGGTTGTCAAACACCCCGCTCTTTCCCAGGTTGAGGAGCACCAACGTCACGACCGGTCCTAAAATCATCCCCAGCACACCGCCCAGACGCATCCCCACATAGATACTGATCAGGGAAAGAATGGGGGACAATCCGGTCTGATCGCCCACTACCTTCGGCTCTCCCACCCGGCGGAACAGGGCGATAACCCCCCAGATCACCATCAGCTCCAGGGCACTGCGGAAATCTCCGACAAAGAGGTCCACCACAGCCCAGGGAACCATAGCAGTCCCCGCCCCTACAATAGGAATAAAATCCAGCAGCGCAAACAAGAAGGCCAGTAGCAGACCGTAGGGCTGTCTCGTGAGGAGAAACCCCGCCAGCAGAATGAGGAATACCCCCACAGACAGGATAAGCTGCGCCTTTACATACCCGCCAAAGGCGGCCACCGCCGTGGAACGGACATGGGAGAGAAAGCGCCGCAGTCCCCCGCGCAGGCGCCGGGTGGCCAGATGGCGCAGCCGTGGGTAGTCTGCCGTCATAAAATAGGTCCCCATCATAAACATCACAGCGGCTACCGCAAAGGAGGGCAGGCCCATTGCCATACTGGTGGCTCTCCCCGCCGCGGCAGTCAGTAGCTTGGGTAGGGTCTCCTGGAGCCACCGGAGGAGCTGGTCTCCCGCCTGGCGCAGCAGCTCGCTCACCGGGGTTGGAACCATATGCAGCGCACTGGAAAAGGTACGGCTGAGCGCGTCCAGGGTCTCTTGCAATGTGGCAAAAATGGTTTGCCAGTTGTTTGCCAAAGAGGCCAGCTCAGATATCACATTGTAAATTAGGGCGGCCAGCAGCCCTCCCACACAGGTAAAGAGGATCAGCATCAGCAGCAGGGCCAGAACCTGTCTGGGCCAGCCTATGTATCGCTGAATCGCCCGCACGATGGGGTTGAGAAGCCACGCCAACCCCAGCGCCAGTACAAAGGGCATAAACAGGGAGAGCAGGGGCGGCCCCAGCCGGACCAACAGCCAGACCACCAGGACAGTTAAGACCAGCCGGATCCCAAGCCGAAGCCACAGCTGTCCCCGCGCCCGCCAGCTCAACGGCCTGTCCACTTAGTCAAACCCTAGCCCCAGATAGGCCAGGGGTTCTCTGATCCAGGTGGCCTCCTTCTCCTGGTTAAACCACTTGAGCATTCCAAAGGGCTGAAGGTAGCTTCCCGCCGTCCCCGGCCAGCAGGCCGGGGTGCGGACCTGATAGCGCTTGGCGGGCAGGCGGCGGGCGATCTGAGCAGCCGCCTGGAACGCCTCCCCCGCCTGGGCCTCCGGGAGCAGTAACTCTTTCAAAATCACCGTCTCTGTCCCGATGCACTCTACTGCGGCACAGCCAGTCCAGCCGTCCAGAGAGAGCCGGAACAGTCCCCCGCCGGACATGCGTCCCAATCCCGCCTGATAGGTCAGTAACGCATCGTTATAGCAGACATGGAAGGTAGGGTCAAGCAGCGTCTCCCGCAGCTGCCCGTATTCCTCCGGGGTGATGGACTGGACAACGGCCCCTTCCCGCGGGGCGGGCAGCAGGTCCTCTGCCACCTCTACCATCCTGATATTAAAGGAGGACTCATAGTTCACCGTGCCAAAGAACTTGTGCAGGCTGGGCTCGGCGGGGACCACAGTAATACAATCATCCCCCCAATCCTGGGAATAGCGATCTGCCGCGAGGAGGAGCTGGCGGCCATAGCCCTTTTTCCTGGCTACCGGGTCGGTAGCCAGGGCATAGACATAGTGGGCCGTGGCGGTGACCCCAGGCCCCTTTAAGGTCATGGGCATCAGGTAGAGCATGGTCATGACCATCCCGTCCTCCAGCAGCAAAAGCATCTGCTCCGGCCGGTAATCGCAGGTGAAGAAGAAATCGAGGTAGGCGTCCCCGTCGCCAAAGGCCATTTTCCACAGCACTTTACAGCGCTCAGTATCCTGGGCACGGGCGGGACGAATTTCAATCATGGAAATACCTCCTTCATTAAGGCAAACGCTTTTTCACAGGGGACACAGCCTGCTGATATCCATACCCTGGCGCACACTTACCGTCCAAACGGGCCCAGCTCTTACAGACGATCCCGCTGTAGAATAGCGACATGCTTTTCTACCATCCGGTCTGGGTAGTAGGACAGCTTGGCCTTGCGCAGGTTTTCCAGGCCCATGTCGTCCTCCCGGTTCAGATAGCGCACCTCCGGGTGGTTCTCCCGCACCCAGCGGGCAAATTCCCGGTTGATCATGGCATACGCCCCCTGGATCTCTCCAAAGGCTTTTTCAAAGTGGACATCGTAGGCGTCGTCTCCTAGCCGGTCTCCCAGGGTAAAGGCCACCACTGCACCCTCGATTCGGAGGAGTCCCCCCTCCAGGCCCAGAGACTCGAAGTGTTCCATCGCCAGATGAAGAGCCGCGTTTTCATAGGTCAGGTCCTCCGCCTCCCCGGCTCCTTCCCGGTCGATACTGCGCCGGAACCATTCCCGGTCCATGTCTAAACACGCCTGGAGATTTTGGCGCGTGATCGGTTCAAAGGACCAGGCGGGGTTGTCCTCCAGGAAACGGTTGATATGGTTGCGCTTGGCGTGGAGCTTTTTCCCCTTGAGATCCGCCAGACGGTCGATATCATAGAGATAGTCGTAGCCGTCCCTGGCATCCACGAACTGGAAAGCACCGGGGAAAAGCTGGCCCAGCTCCTCCATCTGTTCGGTGGCCAGGCAGATGATTTGAAAGGGGATCCCCCGTTCGGCGGCGTCCGCCCATAGGGCCCGGAGAATCTCTGCGGTATCCCCCTGGCCGGCGGGGAAGAGATAGCCCTCCCCGGCGCCGCTCTGGACCCGGTCCAGCAGGAAGCCGTCCAGCTGGGCGATCTCGTGGTGGTACATGTCCTTCCATAGAAACAGATTGGTAAAATTATATTCACTCCCCCGGTAGTTGACCTTAGAGAGCAGGGCATCTACCCAGGGCTTGTCCGAAAGGGTTGGTTTCTGAAATGCGATCATAGATAAAATTGCCTCTTCCTTGTTTTTCTTTGTTGCCTGCGTGGGATCTCCGCCGGTGTGAGCCTGCTTACTGCGCGCCGCCGAACTCCGCAAAGGTGAGCTGCTTGTTGCGCTCGGCGGTCCAGTTGATGGACCACTGGGAGGCAAACAGCAGGAGCTGATTCCCCTTGTAGTCCTCCACCAGCTTTACGTCAGAGCCCAGAATCAGGTCCTCCTCCTTGACGGGAACGCCGTCCTCGGCGGTGATCCAGCGCAGGTATTCATAGGGCAGGGACTCCATGTGGAGCTCCACGTTGTACTCATTTTTCAGCCGGTACTCCAGCACATCGAACTGGAGGGTCCCCACCACCCCGACAATGACCTCCTCCATACCGGTGTAAGGAGTTTTAAAGATCTGGATGGCGCCCTCCTGGGCGATCTGCTCCATCCCCTTTAAAAACTGCTTGCGCTTCATGGTGTCCAGGCTGCGCACCCGCATAAAGTGTTCCGGGGCAAAGGTGGGAATGGGGTCAAACTTAAATTTCTTTCCCGGCATACACAGGGTGTCCCCGATGGAGAAAATCCCCGGATCAAATACGCCGATGATATCCCCGGCGTAGGCCTCCTCGATGATCTCCCGCTCGGCAGCCATGAGCTGTTGGGGCCGGGAGAGCCGCAGGCGTTTTCCTCCCTGGACGTGGTAGACCTCCTTCTCGGCGTCAAACCGCCCGGAGACTACCCGCAAAAAGGCGATCCGGTCCCGGTGGGCCTTGTTCATGTTGGCCTGAATTTTGAAGACAAAGCCGGAGAACCCATCCTCCTGCGCGTCCATATCCCCCTGGTCAGTGTGCCTGGGGAGGGGCGGGGTGGTCATACGCAGGAAGGACTCCAAAAAGGGCTCCACGCCGAAGTTGGTCAGGGCAGAGCCGAAGAACACCGGGGAGAGCTTTCCGTGCCGCACCCGCTCCATGTCAAAGGCACAGGCCGCACCGTCTAGCAGCTCAATGTCCCCTGAGAGCTGGGCGCGCAGGCCAGCGCCGATCAGGCCGTCCAGCTGGGGGTCGTCCAGGCCCACCTCCACTGCGGTGGCCTGCTTGGCGCCGCCGTGGGAGGTAAAGTGGATGATCTCTCCCTTTTCCCGGTCGTAGACCCCCTGGAATTCCTTTCCGCAGCCGATGGGCCAGTTTACTGGATAGGTCTCAATCCCCAGCTCCTTTTCAATCTCCTCACACAGCTCGAAGGGGTCCCTGGCCTCCCGGTCCATCTTATTAATAAAAGTAAAGATAGGGATATCCCGCAGGACACATACCTTAAAGAGCTTTCGGGTCTGGGCCTCCACACCCTTGGCGGCGTCAATGACCATCACAGCGCTGTCCGCTGCCATTAACGTGCGGTAGGTATCCTCGGAAAAGTCCTGGTGGCCCGGTG
>JAAWBF010000083.1 GCA_022792555.1 Oscillospiraceae bacterium | reverse complement strand
TCTTTGCCGAGCATTCTCTGGAGCTGCAAATCGCCACCACTGTGCTCTTTCCCGGTGCGGCGGAGCTCCTCCACGACCTCCACGGCCGCGGCTTTCAGCTCGGCATCGTGAGCAGTAAGCGGTCCACCTCCCTGAATCCCGTACTGGAGCGGCTCCAGGTGCGTACCCTGCTGGATGTGCTCCTAGGAGGGGATATGGTAACAGCACCCAAGCCAGACCCGGAGGGACTGCTCCGGGCCATGGCCCTGCTGGACTGCCCGCCGGAGAAGCTCCTCTTCTGCGGTGACACGATCTTAGACGCCGGAGCCGCCCAAGGGGCTGGATGCCATTTCTGCGCTGTTCTCAACGGCACCACCGGCGCCGAGGCCTTCGCCTCCTATCCCTGTGATTTCATCGCGCCGGATCTCTGGGCCTTAAAGGACTGGCTCCAGAGATGAACGGGGAGGACGCGGCGCTGACCCTATCCTCGGCAGTCGAAACCCTGCCCGGTGTAGGGGAGGCGCGGACGAAAGCGCTGGCCCGGTTAAACCTGCATACAGCAGAAGATCTGCTCCGTTACTTTCCGCGGGATTACGAGGACCGCCGGAAGTGCTGTTCCATCCAGGAGGCCCCCGGTCAGGGGGCAGTCTGTATCTGGGGGATGGTAGCAGAGTCCCCCCGCTGTTCCCGCATCCGCAAAGGGCTGGAGCTCACCAAGGTCAAGGTCGTGGACGATACCAGCGCCATGACAGTGACCTTTTTTAATCAGAGCTATATCCATCAGGTCTTACAGCCTGGTGAACGCTATCTCTTTTTTGGCCGGGCCGAGCGGGAGGGGAGCTGGGTCCAGATGTCCAACCCGGTCTTTGAGCGGGAGGACCGGGTCCAATTTCTTGGGCGGCTCATGCCCATCTATCCCCTGACCGCCGGGATCTCCAACCGTCTGCTAGCCGGACTCATCCGGCGGTGTATCGATCCGTGCGCCGGACAGATCCCAGAACTGCTCCCCTCTGAAATCCGGGGGGAATATCAGCTGGCCCAAAGTGAGTTTTCTTACCGGAATATCCACTTCCCAGCGGATGAAAACGCCCTGGCCCTGGCCCGGCGGCGGCTGATCTTTGAGGAGCTTTTCTACCTCTCCTGCGGCCTTACCCTCTTGCGCTCCCGGCGGACCGGGGCAGAGGGACCAGTATGCGCCGCCCTCTCCCTAGCGCCGTTTTACGATCTCCTGCCCTTTTCTCTCACGGATGCCCAGCGGCGGACCATGGAAGAGGCCGCCGCCGATCTGGCCCAAGTGCGGCCTATGAACCGTCTTGTCCAGGGGGATGTGGGGTCTGGAAAGACCGTGGTGGCAGCTGCCTGCGCCTGGATCGCCCATCAATCGGGCTGGCAGTCCGCACTGATGGCGCCTACCGAGCTCCTGGCCGCCCAGCATGTCCGGTCCCTGGCCCCCCTCCTGGCCCCGGCGGGGATGAAGGTGGGACTTCTGACCGGCTCTATGACCGCCAAAGAGAAGCGTACCGTCCGCGCCGCCCTGGCCGCCGGGGAGATTCACCTGTTAATCGGCACCCATGCTCTGTTGTCCCAGGGGGTGGACTTTGCCCGGCTGGGGCTGGTGATCACGGACGAGCAGCACCGCTTTGGGGTGGACCAGCGGGCCGCTCTCTCGGCCAAGGGGATCCATGGCGTCCCCAATGTTCTGGTAATGTCCGCCACCCCGATCCCACGGACTTTGGCTTTGATTATCTACGGCGACTTGGATGTATCTGTCATTGACACCCTGCCGCCGGGCAGAACTCCGATAGAGACCTATGTCATTGGGGAGGATAAACGGCAGCGGATGTACCAGTTTGTCCGGCGGCAGGTCCGCGCAGGGCGGCAGGTCTACCTGGTCTGCCCTGCGGTGGAAGAGCACACCGGTCAGCAGCAGGACCTCAAGGCTGTCACTGCCTATACCCAGGAGCTCCAGACGCAGGTCTTTCCCGACCTGCGGGTAGCCCTGGTTCACGGAAAACTGCGCCCCAAGGAGAAGGACTTTGTCATGTCTGCCTTTGCCGCCGGGGAGATCGATATATTGGTCTCTACTACCGTCATTGAAGTGGGGGTAGATGTCCCCAACGCCGCCTTGATGGTGGTGGAGAACGCCGAGCGTTTTGGTCTCAGCCAGCTCCACCAGCTCCGGGGCCGGGTAGGCCGGGGGCCCTATCAGTCCTACTGTATCCTCATGAGCAATGCTAGAAATCAGGAGAGTATCGCCCGTCTAAAGGTCCTTAAGGAGACCACCGACGGTTTCCGCATTGCCGAGGAGGATCTCAAGCTCCGGGGACCGGGGGACTTCTTCGGCCAGCGGCAGCACGGCCTACCCCAGCTCCAAATCGCAGACCTGGCCGGGGATACCCGCATCCTCAAGCAGGCCCAGGAGGCCGCCCAGCAGCTCCTGGCCCAGGACCCGGACCTCTCTCAGCCCGCCCACCAGCCCCTTTTAGACCGGGTACGGCGTCTGTTTGCCGAGAATCCGGATATTTTTAACTAGCCGCTTATGCATAGGGACGACCTCTGAACCCCATATCATGCGTAGGGGCCGCTGAAGACAGCGGCCCATTCCTGGTGGACCGCAATATCTGGGACAGCGGGCCCCTAAAAGGCAGTATGGCAAAACTGCGGCCCCAACGGCACACGTTGAATTACTTCTGCTTCCAAACCTTTGGACAAAATCAACAACAGAAAGAAGGAATACAATGCTGACCATTCGACCCATCACCGCCGCAGACCGCGGGATTGTACTGCCTATGGTACTGGATTTTTACCGGGGGCCCGCTGTCAATCACCCAGTTGACACCGCCGTACTGGAGCGGTCCTTCGAGGCCGCCGCCAGTTCTAGGGAACCCTGCCTGGATGGCTGGCTTCTTCTGGAGGAGAGCCAGCCAATCGGCTACTTTTATGTCTCCAACAGCTACTCTCCAGAGGCGGGGGGACGGCAGGCCCTGATTGAGGAGCTGTACTTCCTGCCGGACTGCCGGGGAAAGGGATATGGCACCCAGGCGTTCCAATTTGTCATGGAGCACTACGCTGGAGCCGCTCGCCTGCGTCTGGAGGTGGCCGAGACCAACCCGGATGCCGCCCGCCTGTACCGCCGGATCGGCTTTGACTATCTGCCCTACCGGCAGATGATTTTAGACCGTCCCAGCCCGTAATCCGCCTTATCACTGTACCATTACGGCTGCCGGGTCTTTAACTTTCGGAAATAAACAAATAAAATATATAAGGAGTGTTTTACATGGATCGTATGGAACTGGTGAAGGAACTGCGGGCGGATACAAAAACCCACTATAACTGCTGTCAATCGGTTTTGGTCCCCTTCTGTGACTGCTGCGGGATTGACCAGGAGACCGCCAGAAAGCTGGGCGCCAATTTTGGTAGCGGTATGCGGTGCGGCGGAGCCTGCGGCACCCTGACCGCCGCCTTGATGGTCCTGGGCATGGCGGGCAAGGGCCCGGACGCCGCCCAGGCCGTGATCAACCACTTCCGCACCAACCGCGGCGCGGTAGACTGCCCCAGCCTTCTGCGCCAATCCAAGGAAAAAAATATCCCACAGAAGGAGCACTGTGACCAGCTGGTCTATGAGATCGTCGCGCTTTTGGAGTCCCTGGTAGAATAGCCGCTCCCAGAATATAAAGCACACTTGATTTCAAATAAAGCGCTTTATTTGAAGCAGTATCAGAAAGGAGTTCTTGCAATGCGCATACGGATCCAGTCCTTCCAGTGGGCAACGTTCCTGTTCCTGTCTACTGTTTTGCTCTGCCTGCTGGCCGCCTGCACCACCCCGCCGGACACAGACGCAAACACTCCCCCGCCTCCTTCCTTGCCCGCGTCCTCCGCTCCAACGCCGGAGCCCACCCCGGATCGGAGGACACACGCCGCCCAAGGGGTTGTATTCGAGGTCCCCGCAGACTGGACCCAGGCGGAGGGAAGCGATCTGTTCTATACGGAGGACAGCCGCCAGGTCTACGGCTTAAACGGAGCCTCCCCTCTCGGCTCCTACACCCCTCAGGCATTTTTTGAGGAGCTGACCGTATACTATCAAACCGGTGGGGAGTTTGACCGTCTGGACCTCCCAGAGGCCCTGTCTCCCTGGCAGTCCAAAGACGGCACAGCCTGCTATACAACCGATCTGACCGGTTATCACGGCTCCATCCTCTACTGCACGAAAATCATAATTGCCCCTCAGAAAAACCTGGTTCTCACCTTTTGCGCCCAAGCCAACGCGGACGACGTAGAAGATCCCGCCCCTGTCTGGGAGACATTAAATACTCTGTGTTCCAGCTTGACCTTTGAGGTTGGCAGTCAGGACTACATCAGCGGCAATACATTCCTCTGCGGCGATGGCTCCCAGCTGTGCCTGGAAGAGGACGGCAGCTTCCGCTATTACCAGTCGGCGGACGACCACGAAAACCAGTATTATGAGGGGATTTACGAGGTGTACTATGGTCAGGCCGCTCTGGAGCAGATCGCCTCCATGACCGAATATGGCCTGACCATGGAGGAGTTGGAACAGGTGCTGTCCATGAATAGGAATGGGTACATCCCCGGCGGCAGTTCCCCGGCGGACTATCTCTATGGCACAGGAGAGCTAGAGGATAACCGTACTCGGTATTCCGTCTGTCTGGATACCTTTTATGCGGTGATTTTGGACAACCAGCGCTTGGTACAAACGCCGGACCAGGTCACCGAGGGCGGAAACCGTGTCCTCTATCTGGGATACTATCTCCCAGATCTGGAGCTGGCCGACATGACCAATGCCAACGCCGCATCCCATACCCAGTGGCAGCTCCAAAGGGAGACAGACAATCCATAAAGCAAAAGAGACTGCCGCGCGTTCCTGCGCGGCAGTCTCTGTTCTGTGGATGCTAAATGATGCTATCCCAGGCGCTGCTCCAGCCTGGTTCGGATAGCTTGGAGAAATTCGCTGGTGTTGACACTCTGGGCGGACGTCTCTCCCTCCCAGAGGCCGGCCAGATCCTTGGTCATAATCCCAGCCTCCACCGTCTCGATAGCCGCCTGCTCCAGCTTATGAGCAAAATCAGTGAGGGCCTGATTGCCGTCCAGCTCGCCCCGTTTGGCCAGCGCGCCTGTCCAGGCAAAGAGGGTGGCCATGGGATTGGTGGAGGGGCGCTCGCCCTCCAGATATTTATAGTAATGACGGGTAACAGTGCCATGGGCCGCCTCGTACTCATACTTCCCGTCTGGAGAGACCAGCACGGAGGTCATCATGGCCAGGCTGCCAAAGGCAGTGCTGACCATATCGCTCATCACATCTCCATCGTAGTTCTTGCAGGCCCAGATAAAACCCCCCTGGGAGCGGATGACCCGCGCTACCGCGTCGTCAATCAGGGTATAAAAGTAGGTAATTCCTAAGGCTTCAAATTTGCTCTTGTACTCCTGGTCAAAAATCTCCTGGAACAGGTCCTTAAAGGTATGGTCGTACTGCTTGGAGATGGTGTCTTTGGTGGCGAACCACAGGTCCTGCTTGGTGTCGATGGCATACTGGAAGCAGGAGCGGGCAAAGGAGGTAATAGAGCTGTCCTTGTTGTACATCCCCTGGAGTACACCGGCACACTCGAAGTCGTAGACCGTCTGCCGGAAGGTGCTCCCATCTTGGCCAGTGTAGACCAGCTCGGCCTTGCCGGGGCCGGGAACTCGGTACTCGGTGGAGCGGTATACATCGCCGTAAGCGTGACGGGCGATGGTAATGGGCTGTTTCCAGGTCTTGACCACCGGAGAGATCCCCTGCACCATGATAGGCGCCCGGAATACAGTCCCATCCAAAATGGCGCGGATGGTGCCGTTGGGGGACTTCCACATCTGGGAGAGCTTATATTCCTCTACCCGCTGCTGATTGGGCGTGATGGTGGCGCACTTGACCGCTACGCCATATTCACGGGTTGCGTTGGCTGCATCGACGGTAATTTGATCCCCTGTCCTCTCCCGCTCTGGGAGACCCAGGTCGTAATAGATGGTGTTCAATTCGATAAAAGGAAGAAGCAAGGTCTCCTTAATCTCCTTCCAGAGTACCCTGGTCATCTCGTCTCCATCCATCTCCACCAAAGGGGTAGACATTTTAATCTTTTCCATGTTATTCCTCCTACCGTCCGCCATGCACCCGCGCCCCTAGACACACGCCGGAAGGACTCGTAGTTTCTCCCCCGTTGGGGGAATTTATTACCTGGTTATTATACGCGTTTCTCCAGCACGGTGCAAGAGGTAGATGGACAGCCTGGGATTCACACTCCATTTGAGGCACCGTAATGGTGGAACAATCTGGTTGCGCACAGCAGCCTTTTTTGGTATACTAATTTTAGGTCTTGTCTGACCTCTCCTCTTTTTTCGGACAAGGCAAATACAAAAGATCGCGCCAGATAAAGTTTATAGATTCTGCTTTACATAAGGAGAACTTACCCATAACTTTTTCTGACACTGGCGCGGCAGAGGGAGTGTTTGATGATCATGAGACGTTGTATTGCCGCAGTCCTAATGGTACTGCTTCTCCTTGTCACGCCGGTCTGCGCCTTTTCCGATGTGGGAGCGAACGATTGGTACAGCAAGGCTCTGTCTGCTCTGGTGGCTGACGGTATCATTACCGACCAGCCTGGCCAGATCTTCTATGCCCAGGCACCAGTAACACGGGCGGAATTTTTGGCTATGGTCCTGCGTGCCAAAGGTGTCACCCTCCCCAGCGGACCAGATTGGCAGACTGCCTGCGCCTCCGCAGCAGTGTCAGCCAAGCTGCTGACTGGCTCCTGTACCCCTGAGACCCTAGACCGGCCTATCTGCCGTTTTGAGGCCGCCGAGATCCTATGGCGGGCCACCGGCAGCGTGAAGCCCTTGTCCTACATTGAGCTGGTGGGCGGCATTGCAGACCAGGCCGATATCCCCGCCCGTTATCAGACTGCGGTTCTCCAGTGTTATCTAACCGGTCTGTTCCACGGCAGCAAGAATGACCGCCGTTTCGCTGGTGACACTATCGTCATTCGCAGTGAGGCGGTGGTCCTGGTGGCACGGCTCAAGCATCCCGAACTGCGGGCCAAGCCTGAGATCCGCGAGCAGGTGGATTACAGCCTGCTTTTAGGGGAGTGTGTCACCTACACCACCAATCTGACCGACCGCAACTACAATATCAATCTGGCCGCCAAGTCTATCAACGGGACCATCATCGCGCCGGGGCAACAGTTCTCCTTCTACCGTGTGGTAGGCAATGCAGGCAAAGCCCAAGGCTACCGGAAAGCCCCCGCTATCTCTGGGAGCGAGACCTTCCAAGCCTATGGCGGCGGCCTGTGTCAGAATGCCTCCACCCTCTTTAATGCGGCACTTTTGGCCAATATGCAGATTGACGAGCGGCATAACCACTCCCTGATATCCAACTACATCGGCGCGGGCCGTGATGCAACAATCTACTTCGGCGGCGCCCGTCCACTGGACTTTAAGTTTACCAACACCCTCTCTTGCCCGATCAAAGTTGTGATGACCTACAATCCCAACACCCGCGCCCTGACCTGCCAGATCTATGGGTCCTCCTGGGAAAAGAAGCCCAATGTCACAATCTCTACCTCAGGCAGCGGCAATCGCTGGACCCTCACCCGAAAGGTCAATGGTGTGGTAAACTACACAACCCGCAGCGTCTATCGGTCGGAATAAACCATGTTCCAGCTTGCCTGAGTGAGAAGAAAAGAAACTGTGCCCTTTCCTTAAATGAAAAGGGCACAGCGCATAGAAAGGAATAAGCTATCCCAATGAAGGCACAATATAAACGCTGGATCACGGCATTCCTCTGTCTGGCTCTGGTACTCTCCCTGTGTGCCCCGGCAGCCGGCGGCAGCGCTGGACACAGCGTCAAATCCCCTACTATGGACAGCTCAGTCCCGCCCAGGATGCCGCCCGCGGGGAGATCGTCTCTCTAACCGCCCGCTATACGGCCCTTGACAGCTAAATGATTCCTGTTGTACACTATCTGTTAAGAGGTGGTATTATGGATGATATGGCGTTGGTTTTGCAGGAACTGCAAAAAATCAATGGCAGATTTGACACGCTAGATGTCAGAATGGATACCCTGGAACAGGGACAGGCAGAATTAAAAAAGGAGGTTACAGAGCTAAAAGGGGACGTTGCAGGATTAAAAAAGGATGTTGCAGGGCTAAAAGAAGACGTAACCGTATTAAAAGAGGACGTTGCAGGGCTAAAAGAAGATGTAACAGAGCTGAAAGAGAATGTAGTAGAGCTACGGGAAGGCCAAGCGGAACTAAGAGCAGATATAACACAGCTACAAGAAGGCCAGGCGGAACTAAGAGCAGATATAGCACAGCTGCAAGAAGGCCAGGCGGAACTAAGAGCAGATATAGCACAGCTGCAAGAAGGCCAGGCGGAACTAAGAGCAGATATAGCACAGCTGCAAGAGGATGTGGACGATCTGCGTGAGTATTCTGAAATCACCCGTGACGGCGTCAACAAGGTAGTTGAGTGGGTTGAGACGGTGGGATATCTTCTAAACATCCCCTTTGAGCAGCCAAGTACATAGTTTTTAACATAAACTAGCAATAATTCTCCCGCCTCTACAGGCGGTGAGATGAATTGCGCCTTTCTGGTTCGCCCCTTTTGTGATATAATCAGTAGTAGCAAAAAGAGATGGTGAATTGCAGAGCTTTTAGAACGTAATAGCCATTCGGAGTTCTCCCTCCATTACCAC
>JAAWBF010000082.1 GCA_022792555.1 Oscillospiraceae bacterium | reverse complement strand
GTTTTCCGTCTGGAGCTCCCGCTGGACCTTTTTGGGCAGCTTCTCTAGTACCAGCTGGTAGGAGTTGTCACACAGGGTCCGCAGGACCTCCTCCGGCAATTCCCCATCCAGCAGGACGGCGATCCAGTTGCGCTTGTCCATATAAAAGCCGGGGCGGATCTCAGGGTAGGTCTCCCGGTAGGCCTCCGCCAGCCTGGGATCGCATTTTAAATTGATCAGCGGGTGTCCAGCGTAGTCCTTGTGCGCCTCCCCAGGCGTGCAGACCGCCGCAAAGAGCTTGCCCCGAATCTGATACCTGTCCCATGCCCATTCCAGCTTGTAGTCGTGCTCCGCGCCGGGCTTGCCACGCAGATAGGCCTCCAGCCAATCATACTTCATAATAACAATCCTCCGTCCATTTGTTAGGGTTGGTGTCAATATAGCTCCAGATCCTGAGGTAATCCGCTTCATTACGGATGATATGGTCGTGAAAGGACCTCTGCCACACTGTCTCGCCACAGGCTGTCGTAACCGCTCGTTTCAAATAACGCACAATTTGGGAAATGTTATGCGTAGGGGCCGATGTCCCCATCGGCCCGTCTGCCGACGAGCCAAGATGAATGATAAGATGGACATGGTTTGGCATTATCACATATTTTTCTATTTCCGGGATCTGAACGATTACAGTTTCTACGGCCTCTCCATATGGAGAGAGCACAACCCGCGGGCCGATGAGGACATCGGCCCCTACAACCTTACCAAAAAGCTGTTCCTTATGTTTCGTACAAATTGTAATAAAATAATACCCAACCTGGCTGTAATCATAATATGGGAGCCGGTTTGGCCTGCGCGCCGGATACACACTCACTCTCCCCGCAGTTGAATGATCCGATCCCGGAGGACAGCGGCATATTCAAATTCCAGCCGCTTGCTGGCCTCGCGCATCTCCTTCTCCAGCTTGGCAATGGCCTCTTTGCGTTGGCGCTCGGTCATCTGGGTCTCGTCAACACTGGAAGTCTTCTCCTGCACCTCCAGATTGACCAGCTCCCGCACGCTCTTTATGATGGTCTGCGGAACAATGCCATTCGCCTTATTGAACGCGTCCTGCTTTTCCCGGCGGCGTCTGGTCTCTTCGATAGCCCGGTCCATGGAGGGTGTGACGGTATCGGCGTACATAATCACCAGACCATCCGCGTTGCGGGCCGCCCGGCCGATGGTCTGGATGAGGGAGGTCTCAGAGCGCAGGAAGCCCTCCTTGTCCGCGTCCAGAATGGCCACCAGGGAGACCTCTGGCAGGTCCAGTCCCTCCCGCAGCAGGTTGATGCCCACCAGGACATCGAAGGTCCCCAGACGCAGGTCCCGGATGATCTCCTGGCGCTCAAGGGTGTCAATATCGTGGTGCATATAGCGGATTTTGATTCCGGCGTTTTTCAGATAGCCGGTAAGATCCTCGGCCATTTTCTTGGTGAGGGTGGTGACAAGGACCCGTTCCTTCCGTTCGATCCGCTGGTTGATCTCTCCGATCAGGTCGTCAATCTGTCCCTCCACGGCTCGCACTTCAATTACCGGGTCCAGCAGGCCAGTGGGGCGGATCACCTGCTCCACCACCTGGCCGGAGCGCTCCCGCTCATACTCACCCGGCGTGGCGGAGACATAGATCACCTGGTTCAAGCGGGTCTGGAACTCCTCAAATTTCAGAGGGCGGTTGTCAAAGGCACAGGGCAGGCGGAAGCCGTAGTCCACCAGGCTGGTCTTTCTGGCTCGATCTCCGTTGTACATGGCCCGGACCTGGGGAAGGGTGACGTGGGACTCGTCGATAAACAGCAGGAAGTCTTTGGGGAAATAGTCCATCAGGGTATGGGGCGGAGAGCCAACCGGACGTCCCTCAATGACCCGGCTGTAGTTCTCAATGCCGGAACAGTAGCCCAGCTCCTGCATCATCTCAATGTCGTACATAGTGCGCTGCTTGATCCGCTGGGCCTCCACAAGCTGGTCGTTGGCCTCAAAAAAGGCGGTGCGTGTCTCCAGCTCCTTGTAGATCTCCTGGATGGCGGCGTCCATCTTCTCCCGCGGGGTGACATAGTGGGTGGCCGGCCAGATAGGGATGTTTTGCAGCACTCGAATGGGGGCGCCGGTGACCACGTTGATCTCGCTGATCCGGTCAATCTCATCCCCAAAAAACTCCACCCGAATGGCACTGTCGCTCCAGTAGGCGGGGAAGATCTCCACCGTATCCCCCCGGACCCGGAACATGTTCCGCTCAAAGGCGATGTCGTTGCGCTC
Source organism: Oscillospiraceae bacterium (assembly GCA_022792555.1). GTDB lineage: Bacteria > Bacillota > Clostridia > Oscillospirales > Oscillospiraceae > JAAWBF01. The sequence goes on along the minus strand of JAAWBF010000082.1, from coordinate 11,445 downwards.
ATAGCGGATGTCCACTAATTTTTTCAGCAGGGTCTCGATAGGGAGTGTCGTTCCCACCCGCAGAGAGACCATCATTTTTGCGAAATCCTCCGGCTCACCCAGGCCGTAGATACAGGAGACGGAAGAGACCACAATCACATCCCGGCGCTCCATCAGGGAGGCCGTGGCGGACAGCCGCAGCCGATCGATCTCCTCATTAACCGCCGAGTCCTTCTCAATGAACGTATCCGTGTGGGGAATATACGCCTCTGGCTGGTAGTAGTCGTAGTAGGAGACGAAGTACTCCACCGCGTTGTTGGGGAAAAACTCCTTGAACTCGGCGCACAGCTGGGCGGCCAGGGTCTTATTGTGGGCCAGCACCAGGGTGGGCCGCTGGACCTGTTCAATCACCTTCGCCATGGTAAAGGTCTTGCCCGAACCTGTGACCCCTAGCAGGGTCTGTTCCTCCAGTCCGTTTTCCACCCCCGCTGCCAGGGCGGCTATTGCTTGGGGCTGATCCCCCGCCGGCTGATATTCTGACACCACTTCAAAACGCGGCATAGACATTCCTCCCCTGTCTTCACGCAAAGTGACATAGCGGCAGAGCCGCTATGTCACAGAACTTCCCGGCCACCCGGCAGGAGGGTGCGGGCCGGCCCTGCATCGACATTCCGTTCGATACATTATATCAAAAACAGACGTTCTGATGCAAGCCTAAATTGTCTAAAAATTGCCCAAAATTGCTGATACTTTCGCCGCCTCTTGGAGAGAGGTAGGAGAAGGATAAGCAATTGCTATTTGTGAACACCACTATACTGTACCGTCACTGGCGGTCACACCTCCAGAAAGCCGCTGTCCCGCAGGGAGACCATGTCGTCATCCACAAAAATCAGGTGGTCGATCAGCTGAACACCCACGCCGTCCAAAATCTGCTGCAATTCTTTGGTGGCGATCCGGTCCTCCCGCGAGGGAAAGGCCAGTCCGCTGACGTGGTTGTGTGCTACGATGACACAGGCGGCATTGAGGGAAAGGGCGGCCTGGGCCACCAGCCTTGGGGAGATCTGCACGGTGTTCACATCCCCCTCTCCCACCTTGCGCACCCCCAAAAATTTCTGTTTTCCATCCAGGCATAGGACATACAGCATTTCACTGCGGGCACCGAAAAAGTAGTGGGCTAAAACCTGATAGGCGTCCTTGCTGTTTTGGATACACGCACTCACATCAGCTCGGACGGCTAAATAACGCCTGGCCAGCTCCTTTACCACCTTGAACAGGACCGCGGCGTGATCCCCTATTTTATCGAGCTTGACTACTTCTACGGGATCGGCGTCCAGCACCCCTGCAATGGAGCCAAACTGATTCAGCAGCTGATGGGCGGTCTCATTGGTGTCGCTGCGCGGGTTGCAATAGAAGAGAAGCAGCTCCAAAAGCTGGTGGTCCTCGACAACACCGGGCTGGGCCAGAAAGGACTGCTTGAGCCGCTTTCGATGTCCGTCGTGGAGGCCCTTTTCTCCTCCCCTCGGCATTGCTTAGGCCCTGGCGCCGTACTGGGCCAGATAGGCCTCCATTTGCGCCCTGCGTGCGTCGTCCAGCCAGACTTTTCCGTCAATTTCCCGGTTATGGAGGAAGGTAATCAGATCCTGTACCGTGACGATGGGGCAGATCTGGATGCCGTAGTCCTCCCGCAGCTCGTCCAGCGTGGAGCAGTCTCGGCTACCCCGCTCCATGCGGTCCACCGATACCACCAGTGCCTTGATGGTCACATCAGCCACCTGGCGGAAGAGCGCGATACTCTCCCGTACTGCGGTCCCAGCAGTCACCACATCCTCTACAATCACCACCTGGTCCCCCGCCTTGGGCTGGTAGCCCACCAAGGAGCCTCCCTCCCCGTGGTCCTTGGCCTCCTTGCGGTTGAAGCAGTAGAGCAGATCGCGGTGGTAGTTTCTGGCCAGGGAGGACGCCGCCCCCACCACCAAGGGGATTCCCTTATAGGCGGGGCCAAACAAGCAGGTGATCCCCTCCGGCAGAGACTCCTGGATACAGGCGGCATAGTAATCCCCAAGCCGGGCCATCTGTGCCCCTGTCTTATAGTTCCCTGTATTGATAAAATAGGGGGTCTTACGGCCCGATTTGGTGGTAAAGTCTCCGAATGTCAACACGCCTGACTGCACCATAAAAGTGATAAATTCTTCTTTGTAGGTCATAGTTCCCATCCTCTTTTCCCAGTTTTTATCTGGCGATGATCCTACAGCGACTTGTGCGCCGCGCTGCGGCTATTATAGCATCTTTTTTTCTTGGGTACAAGGACAAGCATATTAATGCCGCATCCCGCAATCTGATGCAACGTACGTTCTTCTCTGCCAAGCGTTTGGGCGTGGTTCTCTGTTGTCTGGCACAGTACCCTTAATTTCTGTATTTTTACGCAGGTTTTCGTTGCCAGAGACAATAGCTATCGGTTACAATGGAGAAGAGAACCCCCTGGGAGCCGGCAAGCAGCAATCCCAGGCCGCTCCCCTTCGCCTGCGGGACAACGCACTGGAACTTCTCAACAATATTTACTGCCACATCATCAACACCCAGGAATTGATGGAGGTCTTGAACAAGAAGACAATGTCCAAAATAGGAGGTTTTTGTCATGGGCATGTTAAACAACGATCTGCGTAAATTTCTCGATGTCTATATGGGTAATGTTCAACAGAAGCTGAACAACCACGGCCAGCTCGACGAGGAGACCAAGCAGCTGATCTACGAGGTAGCCCGTGAGACTGCGGATCTCCTGGCCGCCTGGGCCTATCGGCTGGACCAGGTCCATAAATGATCAGCAGTTCTCAAAATTGCTGCTGCCTCCGCCCCAGGAGGGAGTGGAGGCAAGTAAGAGCTTTGCTACTGCTGAATGTTGTTATGGCGCCTGCTGGGATGGGGTGTTTTCCACTTTTCCACATGATTTTCCACCTGTGGAAAAGTGTGATATAGGAGGCAAACTTGAGAGCATACACCATCACACCTTTTCAACTGGCGGCCTAATGGCCGCCGGTGCGCAGTGCGTACTTTTATTCCCTTTGGAGTACAAGTTAAGGCCGCAAATGCGGCCTTCTGCGGCGATGAATCACCGTGGCGTTCAGAAGGCTCCTTTTGAGCTTGCATGACTATACGTCTGCGGAGGCTGTAGGATCTGTGTTCCCCGTTCCGTCAATCTGGGCGGCGAAATTGCGCAAAAGATTGACAGAAGGGCACATGGTTGTTAAAATACCAACATATACAAAATATTTATCCCACCCTTTACTAAATACGTTGTAAAGCCCCTGCCTTTAGGTATGGGGATATAAGGCGCTTCCCTTTTCAAAGATTTTGCGGTAAAATATTCATGGAATACCCAAACCACAAGCACCTTGCCAAAAGCCAGAAAAAACTTGCCAAGCTCCAGCAGCAGCTGTCCCGAAAATCAAAGGGCAGTAACCGCCGGGAGGAAGCGAGAATCAAGGTGGCCCGTCTCCATGAACACGTTGCGAACCAGCGCAACGATATGCTCCACAAACTATCCACCGACTTTGTACGTAACCAAGACCTCGCTGGTGCAGGCTGCGGTCGCTGAACCGAGAATCCCCCGGCTTTACCCGTGGGGAGTGTCAAAGGGCAATCTTGCAATCACGGCCCAAATCGGGTATGATAATTAGGAAACTGTCCGCCCTCCGGCGTAGAGTATGACAACATGACCGCCGGAGCTATGATAGCCGTGGATCTGGAGGGCGGCCTTTATGGCCTTCCACGCATGGCCTAGGTCTGTCCTCTATCCAGCAGGAACTGCTGGATAAGCACTGTCTGCGCAAACACGGCCCTGGGATACGGCCGGGGCTGAAGCCAGGAGGGACTGCGATGGAGAACAAGCAATTTGGAACCATGCCGGACGGAACGCCGGTGGAGGAGCTCACCCTGACCAATGGCAGCTTATCCTGTGGGATTCTCACCTATGGCGGTGCCCTGCGCACCCTGTGCGTGCCCGATGAGAACGGTCGGCCGGTGGATGTGGTCCTGGGTCTGGATACCCTGGAGGACTACCGCGCCCAGGACAAGTATTTAGGAGCGCTGATTGGCCGATACGCCAACCGGATCGGAGGGAGCCGCTTCTCCCTGGAGGGGGAGGACTATCCCCTGCGGGCCAATGACGGAGCCAACCACCTCCACGGCGGGCTGGAGGGGTTTGACAAGCGGGTGTGGACCGTCCGGGAACAGAGCCGGGACGCGGTGACGCTTACCCTATTCAGCCCCGATGGGGAGGAGGGCTACCCCGGTGATCTGGAGGTCTATGTCACCTATACCCTCAAGGATTGGGATCTGGAGATCACCTACCAGGCCAAGAGCAGCAAAACCACTCTGTGCAACCTGACCAACCACGCCTACTTCAATCTGGCCGGCCACGGAAGCGGCCCCATCACCGGACAGCACATTCAGATTCTGGCCGGACGGTACACCCCTGTAGGGGAGGGGCTGATTCCCACCGGGACCGTCGAAGATGTGGCTGGGACAGCCATGGATCTGCGCTTCCTACAGCCCATCGGAACCCGGGAATTTGACCACAATTGGGCCCTGGACGGCTGGGAGGACGATGCTGTCCTGCGGCCTGCTGCCCTGGCCTGGTCCCCGGAGACCGGAATTATTATGGAGACCCTGACTACCCTGCCTGGGATTCAGTTCTACACCGGCAATTTCCTGGGCGGCTGTCCCGCAGGCAAGGGGGGCGCGGCCTATGGCAGGCACGGGGCCTTCTGCCTGGAGACCCAGTACTTCCCCGACTCCCCCCACCAGGACCATTTCCCCAGTACAGTCCTGCGGACGGGAGAGACCTACTCCAGCAAAACTGTATATCGTTTTCGGACGGGAAAGAAGGAATAGCATGACCGCATTGGAGAAAAAACAGCTCATGATCGCGGCCTGTCAAGTGCGCATGGGTGTGATAGAAGGGGTCCACGCCGCCAAGGCCGGCCACCCCGGAGGCAGCCTGTCCGCCGCCGATCTGTTCACCTACCTCTACTTCCGGGCGCTGAACATCGACCCCCAGGATCCCCAAAAGCAGGACCGGGACCGTTTCGTCCTCTCCAAGGGCCACACCGCCCCCGGCCTGTATGCCGCTCTGGCCCTGCGGAGCTTCTTCCCCAGGGAGGAGCTGACCACCCTGCGGCAGATCGGCAGCCGCCTCCAGGGGCACCCCAACATGAACGAGACGCCGGGGGTGGACATGTCCACCGGATCTCTGGGCCAGGGGATCTCGGCGGCAGCCGGGATGGCGCTGGCCGCCAAGTACCAGAAAAACCCCTGCCGGGTGTATACCCTGCTGGGAGACGGCGAGATCCAGGAGGGCCAGGTCTGGGAGGCTCTGATGTTCGCCCACCACCACAAGCTGGACAACCTGTGCGTGATCATCGACAACAACGGCCTGCAAATTGACGGGGCCATTACGGACGTCATGAGCCCCTATCCCATTGCGGACAAATTAAAAGCCTTTGGCCTGGCGGTGGCCGAGATTGACGGCCACGACTTTGACCAGATGGAGGCGGCCTTTGCCAAGGCCAGGGAGACCACAGGGACCCCCTTTGCTATCGTCATGAAGACCACCAAGGGGAAAGGCGTCAGCTATATGGAGAACCAGGCGGGCTGGCACGGCAAGGCCCCCAACGACGCGGAGTACGAGCAGGCCATGGCCGAGTTAAAGGCCAGACTGGCGGAAGTGGAGGGGATGTAACATGCCGGAAGTCAAAAAGATCGCAACCCGTGACAGCTACGGGAATGCCCTGGCCGCCTTGGGCGCGGAGCACCCTGATTTGATTGTCTTTGACGCCGACCTGTCCGGGGCCACCAAGACCGGAACCTTCAAAAAGGCCTTTCCCGACCGGCACTTCAACTGCGGCATTGCTGAGGGCAATATGATCGCCGTAGCCGCCGGAGCGGCGGCTATGGGACTGGTCCCCTTCGCCTCCAGTTTTGCCATGTTCGCCGCCGGACGGGCCTTCGAGCAGGTGCGCAACTCCATTGGCTACCCCCATCTGAACGTGAAAATCGGGGCCACCCACGGCGGTATCTCGGTGGGGGAGGACGGAGCCAGCCACCAGTGCTGTGAGGACTTCGCCCTCATGCGCTCCATCCCCGGCATGGTGGTTATGAGCCCGTCGGACGACGTGGAGGCCCGCGCCATGGTCAAGGCGGCCTATGAATACAAAGGGCCAGTCTATATGCGCTTTGGCCGGGCCGCCGTCCCGGTGATTCACCAGGAGGAGAACTACCACTTCCAGATCGGCAAGGGCGAGGTCCTCCGGGATGGATCCGATGTGGCGGTCATCGCCAACGGTCTGCTGGTGGCGGAGGCCCTGGAGGCTGCGGACACCTTGAAGGAGGCCGGGATCTCGGTGCGGGTGATCAACATGCCCACCATTAAGCCCCTGGACGAGGCACTGGTCCTCAAGGCCGCGGAGGAATGCGGGAAGCTCGTCACCTGCGAGGAGCACTCTATTTTAGGCGGCCTGGGAGAGGCGGTGTGCGGCTTCCTCAGTGAGAACCGTCCCGTTCCGGTGCGCCGGATCGGCGTCATGGATGCGTTCGGCCACTCCGGCCCGGCGGCCGCCCTGCTCAAGCAGTTTGGCCTGTGTGCCGATCATATTGTTGAGGTCGTCAAGGACCTCTGTGTGTAAAATTTTTATCGAAGATCCCTGTAAAAAACCAGCCTCCGCTTTTGGCAGAGGCTGGTTTTTTCATCTGTGCTCCAGGAGCCCACAAAGCTCCGGGAACGGGCCCAGACTGCGCCGCAGGATCCCGTGCATCTGGGCGATGGCCACCCCATAGTTGGTCATTGGAATCTGGGCCTGGGCGGCCTGGCGGGTACGGCGGCCCATCTCCCTGGGGGTAAGCATACAGCCGCCGCAGTGGATTACCAGCGCATAGGGGGACAGTTCCTCCGGGAAGGTTCCGCCGGAGGTAAAGTCGAAGTGGAGCGCTTTGCCGGTATACTTCTGGATCCAGGCCGGAAGCTTGACCGTCCCGATGTCTCCACACTGGCGGTGGTGGGTACACCCCTCGGAGATCAGGACGGTATCCCCGTCCTTGAGCCGGTCCAGCTGGGCCGCGCCCTGGACGGCAGCGGCCAGATCTCCTTTATAGCGGGCGAAGAGGATGGAGAAGGAGGTCAGCGGGATGGTTTCGGGGAGGACCTTGGACACTGGGCCGAAGACCTGGGAGTCGGTGATCACCAGCCGTGGGGGTGTTTTCAGCGCGGCCAGGGCCTGGGGCAGCTCGCTGTCCCGGACAGCCAAGACCATGGCTCCGACCTCCAGGGCGTCTCGGATAACCTGCTGCTGGGGGAGAATCAGCCTGCCCTTGGGGGCGGCATCGTCCAGGGGGACCACCAGGAGGACCACGTCTCCCGGCTGGAGCAGATCGGCCACCACCCGTTTTTCCGTCTCCGTTCCCTGGGCCAGGCGGGCGACGCGCTCCTTTAAGGCGTGGATATTTTGTCCAGTCAGGGCGCTGAGGTAGATCCCGTCCTCCCCTTCTTCGGGGAAGTCAGGGAGGAGATCCGCCTTGTTATAGGCGATGACAGAGGGGATCTCCTGCGCGGCAAAGAGGTCCAGCAGGGCCCGGTCGGCGGGGGTACACCCCAGGCAGGCATCCACCACCAGGACGGCGATATCCACCTGCTGGAGGACCTGCCGTGTTCTCCGGGTGCGCAGCTCCCCCAGGGGGCCGCTGTCGTCAATTCCAGGCGTGTCGATGATCACCACTGGCCCCAGAGGGAGCAGCTCCATGGCCTTTTTCACCGGGTCCGTGGTGGTGCCCTTCACTGGGGAGACCAGGGAGAGGGCCTGTCCGGTGAAGGCGTTGACCACGCTGGACTTGCCTGCGTTGCGCAGGCCGAAAAAGCCAATCTGTATCCGCTCGGCGGATACCGTGTCGTTAAGTCCCATTTTGGACTCCTCCTCAGTGTACAGTCTGCGCGATTCCCGGACGGGCCGTTGGGAACAACGGCCCCTACGCCCGACTCTGGCGGTGCGTTGCCACCGACGGCGCCTTCTTCCATAGAAAACGTCTAGTTTCTATGGAAGAATAGAATTAAAACCGGAAATCCCGGCGGTTGGAATTTTTGATGTCGGTGATGTTCTGGGCGGCAATGGCGCGGACCTTTTCCTTGGGGATTTTTTTCAGCTCCTCGTCCACCAGGGCAAAGCCAATCCGGCGGGTCTCCTCCGAGGCATAGTCCACCAAATACTCGGTCAGGGTCATCAGCGCGTTGGGGTGGCAGCAGTTGAGAATCTGGCCGTTTTTGCACAGGCTCATAAACCGGTCGCCGGTGCGGCCCTCCCGGTAGCAGGCGGTGCAGAAGGAGGGGATGTGTCCGCTCTCCATCAGCCAGCGGACCACCTCGTCCAGAGAGCGCTGATCCGAGACCTCGAACTGCTCCGAGTCGTGGGGGCGGGCCTCCTCGGTGTACCCCCCTACCGAGGTCCGGGAGGCGCCGCTGATCTGAGAGATCCCCAGCCGCAGGGCCCGCTCCCGGACCTTTTCGGACTCACGGGTGGAGATAATCATGCCGGTGTAGGGCACTGCCAGCCGGATACAGGCGATGATCTTTTCAAAGGTCTCATCGGGAATGGAGTTGTCAAACATATCCGGGTCGATGTCGTCCGCCGGCTTGACGCGGGGAACGCTGATGGTGTGAGGGCCCACTCCGTGAACCGCCTCCAGATGCTCGGCGTGCATGATCAGCCCTGCAAACTCATATTTATACCGCTCCAGGCCGAACAGGACTCCCAGGCCCACATCGTCAATTCCACCGTCCATGGCCCGGTCCATGGCCTCGGTGTGGTAGTCGTAGTCGTGCTTGGGGCCGGTGGGGTGCAGCTCCAGATAGCTCTGCTTGTGATAGGTCTCCTGGAAGAGGATGTAAGTCCCGATCCCCGCCTCCTTGAGACGGCGGTAGTTTTCCACCGTAGTGGCTGCAATGTTGACATTGACCCGGCGGATGGCCCCGTTTTTGTGGTTCACCGAGTAGATGGTCTGAATACACTCTAAAATGTAGTCCAGGGGATTGTGTACCGGGTCCTCGCCGGCCTCAATGGCCAGCCGCTTGTGACCCATGTCCTGGAGGGCGATGACCTCCTGACGGACCTCCTCCTGGGTGAGCTTCTTTCGGGTGATGTGTTTGTTCTTGAGGTGATAGGGACAGTAGAGACACCCATTGACGCAGTAGTTGGAGAGGTAGAGGGGGGCGAACATCACAATCCGATTCCCATAGAATGCCAGCTTGATCTCCTCGGCCACCTGGTACATCTTCTCCACCTTTTCCGGCAGCTCACAGGCCAGCAGGACGGCGGCCTCCCGGTGGGTGAGGCCCTGGCAGACGGAGCCCTGGGCTGTCTTTCTGGGACGGGCCTTCTCTAAAATCTCATCGACCAAAGCCTCATTGTTCTTGTTCTCCTCCGCATAGGCGAGGGTGGCCAAAATTTCTTCATCGTTGATAAATTCCTCTGCCTTGCGGGAACTGGGATTGTAACGCGCCATGGTATGCTTTCCCCTTTCTTTGCACTTGTATTTGCCCGCAAAAAAACCGCGCCTCTGAAAAGGCACGGCAGCCCATACATTTCTGCACGCTCAATGTGTATGGAGCAGTCGCCTTTCCGTCAGATTGACAGGACGTCAACCTTCTTGTCGGGCTTATCCGATGGCTTCTCTGTCCGCTGGGCAGAGAAGCCGAACCATTGTTTATCCTCTATAACAATATACAATTTAAACTCAAAAGTCAAGGCCAATCCTGCGGCCCGATTCTCCTTCTTTTTTGGTACATCCATACAAGGACATATTACTCGTGCCAGTTTCCCCGTCAAATCGGACATTCCCCTCCCGTTTAACATCTGTAGATTCCGGCAGGTTCTCCAAATTCTCCATCTGGCCGCTGTCATTTATTGACGGGAGGCATGGTCTTTGTTATACTGTGCAGATACGATCTACAATTGGCCGCAACGAGACAAGGTTGCGGCTCCCTTTTTGGAGGTGCAAAAGATGTCAGCAGAGCTTACACAAGAACCTAGAGAAAACAAGATGGGCACCATGCCGGTGGGTAGGCTGCTATTCTCCATGTCCCTGCCTATGGTGCTCTCTATGCTCATCCAGGCCCTCTACAATGTGGTGGACAGCATCTTTGTGGCTCAGATCAGCGAAAACGCCCTGACAGCGGTCTCTCTGGCCTTTCCCTTCCAGAACCTGATGATTGCCATCGCGGTGGGGACCGGCGTAGGGGTCAACGCCCTCCTCTCCCGCAGCTTGGGGGAGAAGCGCGTTGAGCTGGCCAACAAGGCGGCCGAAAATGGAATCTTTCTCACCCTGATCAGCTGTCTGCTCTTTATGGTCCTGGGGACCGCACTGGTCCAGCCCTTCTACCTGGCCCAGGCCGCCGATGAGGCGGCGGCAACTGAGATCATCACCTTGGGGACCGGCTATCTCTCCCTGTGCTCCCTCCTGTGTGCCGGACTGTTTTTAGAGATCATGATGGAGCGGCTTCTCCAGTCCACCGGTCGCACCTTTTACACCATGATCACCCAGGGGACCGGAGCGGTGATCAACATCGTCCTCGACCCCATCCTGATCTTCGGTCTGTTCGGCTTTCCCCGGCTTGGGGTCAACGGCGCGGCTGTGGCCACTGTGGCAGGGCAGTTTGTAGCCGCGGCTCTGGCGATCCTCTTCAACCTCAAATGCAACCCGGACATCCACCCGCGCCTGCGCACCTTCCGGCCTGACGGCGCCATCATCCGCCAGATCTACACGGTGGGCGCCCCCTCCATTGTGATGAACTCCATCGGCTCGGTCATGACCTTCGGCTTAAACAAGATCCTCTTCTCCTTCACCTCGACCGCCACGGCGGTTTTAGGGATTTACTTCAAATTCCAGAGCTTTGTGTTTATGCCCATCTTCGGCCTGAATAACGGCATGGTCCCCATTGTAGCCTACAACTACGGGGCGCAGAAGAAAAAGCGGATGCTGGACACCGTGCGTCTGAGCGTGTTCACAGCGATTGGGATCATGCTGCTGGGGCTGCTGTGTATCCAATGCTTTGCCCCGCAGATCCTCCTGCTCTTTAAGGCCTCAGACGATATGCTGGCCATCGGTGTCCCCGCTCTGAAGACAGTCAGCCTGAGCTTTATCTTTGCGGGCTACTGCATCATTGTCTCCTCCATGTTCCAGGCCCTAGGCAACGGACTGTTGAGCATGACCATCTCGATCCTCCGCCAGCTGGTGGTCCTCCTGCCGGCGGCCTGGCTGCTCTCCCTCTCAGGAGAGGTCAGTCTGGTCTGGTGGGCCTTCCCCATTGCGGAGATCTTCTCCGTTGTGCTGTGTACCGTGTTTTTATGTTATATCTATCGAAAGGTTATTCAGCCCATGGGCACCGATCCCGCCCTGTAGCGGAATCCCGCCTCTGTCTCCGTGCGG
>JAAWBF010000081.1 GCA_022792555.1 Oscillospiraceae bacterium | reverse complement strand
GGCTGCTGCGGCCATAGCCGAGGCCGAGCCGACCTCGGCCTGACAGCCTCCCTCAGCCCCTGAGATAGAGGCCCGCTCGGCGATGACCTGCCCAAAGGCGGCGGACACATACAGGGCCTGGATCATCACCGCATCGGGCAGACCGTCCCGGCGCTGGAGGGGGATCAGCACGGCCGGCAGCACCCCGCTGGCCCCCGCCGTGGGTGCGGCCACAATGCGGCGCATGCAGGCGTTGCACTCACATACCTTTAGGGCGGTGGCGATGATCGCCCGGACAAAGGGGTCGCACAGGCCGGTGCTGGCCTGGGCCGCACGGGCGCCGTCTCCCCCCACCAGACCGCTGTGGGACCGGCGTTCCGGGCTGTAGTCCGCCTCGGCCGCTTTCATCGCCGCCCAGAGAGCGGCCATCTGCTTCCAAGACTGCTCCTGGGTGACACCCCGATCTACCACATCGCTGGCCTGGGCCGCCTGCCAGACAGAACCGGCAGTAACGGCATCCGCCAAAAGTCCCGTGACAGAGGAATACATCAAATCCCCTCCTGATTTAATTCTAGATAGGTGACGTTTAACACGCCGTGGCAGGCCCGGATCTCATCGATCATCTCCTGCCCCACCGGAACATCGCTCTCAATGACCATCAGTTCCGGCTCTCCCCGGACGTTCCGGTAGACCTTCATGGTGGCGATGTTGACACTGCGCCGGTATAAGACGCTGGCCACCTCCGCCACCCGGCCCGGCAGGTCCTCATTCTGGATGATCAATGTGGGGTACTCCCCGGTAAAGGACGCCTCCATGCCATTGAGTGCGTAGACCTGGATCCGGCCCCCGCCCAGAGAGGAGGCCTCCACCTCCACCCGCTTCCCCTGGGCATCCATCGCTTGAATCACTGCCGTATTGGGGTGGGCGCCCCGGATAGCCTGGTTTCCAAATCGGACCGTCAGTCCCCTCTCCTCTGCCAGGACCAGGGACTGAGGGAGCCGGGGATCATCGGGCTGCATGCCCAGCAGACCGGCTACCAACGCCCGGTCGGTACCATGCCCCCGGCCTGTGGCGGCAAAGGAGCCGTGTAAAAGAATGGTTGCGTCGATGGGCGGCGCGCCCAGCAGAGCACGGGTAATTAGGCCAATCCGCACCGCACCCGCCGTGTGGGAGCTGGAGGGCCCCACCATAACGGGGCCCATAATATCAAACAGGGTCATCGCAGTCGCACCTTTCTCAAGCCTAGTCGGCCTGCCGGTTAATAAAATCGGGTCTATACTTACTATAGAGGATCTTTTGGGCCTGGAACAAGCTCTCATAGCCGGAGAGCAGATAGGCTGCCGCACAGCCTGCAGCGAACAGAGAGAGGTTTACCCCACCAAAGACTTCATAGGCCAGCATGAGTGAGGTCAGCGGGCAGTTGGTGACGCCGCAGAAGAGAGATACCATCCCCAGTCCGGCCCCAAAGCTGGCCGGAAGGCCCAGCAGCGGGGCGATCACACAGCCAAAGGTGGCCCCTGTAAAGAAGACGGGGACAATCTCCCCTCCTTTAAAGCCGGCCCCAAGGGTGAGCATGGTAAAGAGAATTTTGAGCAAAAAGGCCTCCGGCCTGGCCTGGCCTCCAATGGCGGCAGTGAGAATCGCGCCTCCCGCGCCATTGTAGTCATAGGTCCCTGGATTCCAGAGCTGGACCACGAAGGTAAGCAACAGAACCAGGCCACCTCCGGCAGCCGCTCTGAGGATAGGATTTGGAAAAAGACGCTGGTAGAGCTTGGGAGACAGGTGCATCAGGCGGCAGAAGATCACTGCCAGCAACGCGCACAACAGCCCAATCCCCGCCGCCTGTGCCATGGTCAAGGGGGAGAGCTCCGGCACCTGCTCCAACACAAAGGCAGTGGGTGTTGTACCCAGAAATCCCGCTACCTGAACGCTGATGAGAGAGGCAAATACACAGGGGAGGAGGGCGGCATAGTACATCACCCCAACGCTGATGACCTCAATGGAAAAAATGGCGGCGGTCAGCGGGGTTCCAAAGAGGGCGGAGAAGCCCGCAGCCATGCCGCACATGGTAATCACCCGGCCATCCTTGGCATCCAGCTTGAGAATCCGCTCAAATCCAGCGGCGATGGAGCCGCCTAGCTGGAGCGCCGCCCCCTCCCGGCCGGAGGAGCCGCCCACCAGATGGGTCAAAACGGTACAGATAAAGATCAGCGGCGCAATGCGGAGCGGCGGCAGGTCGGCCTCCCGGACCGCGACCAGGACAAAATTGGCCCCCCGGTCCTTCTCTACTCCAGCGGTTTTGTAGAGCAGCGCGATGACCGCCCCCGCCAATGGCAGCAGGAAAACCGGCCAAAGATTGGTCTCCCGCAGCTGAGTGGCCCAGTCGAGGGACCGCAAAAAGGCGGCGCCCACACAGCCCATCACAAGGCCGACCAGGATGGAAAGCATAGTCCACTTACAGAGCGCCTTGAGTCCGTCCGCCGTGTTGTGCAGCAGGGACTTCCACGCCGATTCCTCCAACAAAACCGCCCCCTCTGAGTTCCTATATCCTGTTCAGAAAAGCGGCCACGTCCCTTTATAGAGTATAGCCGCATGGTAGCTATTATATCATGAAGCAAAGCGAAATGATATAATATGTCCTCTTTTGCGGTTCCGCCTATAGGGCGGGAGCAAAAGGGCTGAAATCAAACTATAATAGCCGCATAGCGGCCATTATATCACAAGGCTGAAATGATGTATACCTTTAATGTACAGCTTCAGAATGGTACAGAGGATCTGTCAATGTTCAGCCGCTTTTTCTTTTACAATCTCGATGGCCTCCTTGCCCGTCATGGACTTGATGGTCAGCTCCAGCAGACACAGACTATTCCAATAGTCCTCTATCATGGCCTGGCGGTGTTCGGCGCTGTCCTCTGGTGTGTAGCGCTTGGCCAGCTGCTCGATCCTGGTCCGCTTTTCGGCCTCATCCTCTATCACATGGATGGTCCCAAAGACAATCACGCTCCGAAAATAGGTGGTATACTCCAGGGGGACTACCTCGTCCTGATCAATGACGCAGAAAGATACCTTGGGCTCCGCCCGAATTGCGTCCAGCTTGTGTCCCTCCTTGGCACAGTGGAAATAGAGCTTACCGTCCTCCCACCCATAGCTGAGGGGAACGGCATAGGGATAGCCACCGTCCCCCAGGACGGCCAGAACACCGGAGGTCCCACGGGATAGCACGGCGGCGCAGTCCTCTGGAGACAGAGCCTGTTTTTTACGGCGCATGTCACGAAACATGATACACAACTCCTTTTCCATCTTGTTTGACACTTCCCCCGCCTTATACTCCAACTGCCGCCGGAGCTCGCCCCAAGACGAGTCAGAGATAGACCGGGCCACCTTGATTCTCGCTTTCTCCCGGCGGTTACTCCCCTTTGATTTTCGGGACAGCTGCCGCTGGAGCTTGGCAAGTTTTTTCTGGCTTTTGGCAAGGCGCTTGTGGTTTGGGTATTCCATACAAATATTATATAATAAATACTTATCTAACGCAACAGCTATTTTCACAGAAAGAAGAGCGCCTTATATCCCCATACCTAAAAGCAGGGGATATAAGGCGTATTTGGTAAGTTACACAGGCATGGAGAAAACCACAGCGTCAGTCTCAGGGCATGGGCAGTCGTATGAAATCGTTGTCAACAGGACACGCCTATGCGCTGCCCTTTTAACTCCTTTTATATAATATTTATAAAGGAAAGCTGATCTGGATGTGGATCTTCCTTGACAAACCATCGGGGAACTGCTATCCTATTTTTTAATAGGCTGTATAAAACGTCTAAATTTTAGTCTTCTCTAAGATTTTGGTGTGGTATACAGTTTTATCCATTCAAGAGCAATGTAGCAACGCGGCACCGCCCGGTGGGGGAAATGTGGTGCAGAAGAAGAGGTTGAAAAAATGGTAAAAATCGTAAGAAAGAAGGTCCTCAACCCAAGCGTTACCCTGCTGGAGGTCGAGGCCCCTCTCATTGCTAAGAAGGCCCAGCCAGGACAGTTTATCATCCTGCGGGTGGACGAGCAGGGAGAGCGTATCCCGCTGACTATCGCGGACTTTGACCGCAAGAAGGGCACGGTCACTATCATCTTCCAGAAGGTAGGCCTTACGACTGAGCTGCTGGACGGCCTGGAGGAGGGCGGCTATATCCGGGACTTTGTGGGTCCCCTGGGCCTGCCCACCGAGCTGCCGGAGGGCGCGAAGCGGGTGTGCGTGGTAGGCGGCGGCGTAGGCTGCGCCATTGCCTATCCACAGGCCAAGGGCCTGCACGCTGCGGGATTGTCTGTGGATGTCATCGCCGGGTTCCGCTCCAAGGATATTGTAATCCTAGAGGATGAGTTTAAGGCGGCCTGTGATCACCTCTATATCACCACTGACGACGGCTCTTACTGCGAGAAGGGCTTTGTTACCGATAAGCTCAAGAGCCTGATTGAGGCGGGCAACCAGTATGATGTGGTGATCGCCATTGGCCCCATTATTATGATGAAGATGGTAGCAGGCGTTACCAAGGGCTACGGCATTAAGACCCTGGTCAGCCTCAACCCCATTATGATCGATGGTACCGGTATGTGCGGCGGCTGTCGGGTCAGCGTGGGCGGTAAGATGAAGTTTGCCTGTGTAGACGGCCCCGACTTTGACGGCCATGAGGTGGACTTCGACGAGCTGATGAGCCGCAACGCAGTCTACCGTCCAGAGGAAGCCGAACAAAAAGAGCGCCACACCTGCCGTATGGAGCAGCTGGCCAAGTCTATGATTCAGTAAGGAGGGGACCGGAAATGCCGAATATGAGTCTCACAAAGGTTCCCGTGCCGGAACAGGACCCCAACGTCCGCAACCATAATTTTAAAGAGGTCTGCCTGGGCTACACCCCTGAGCAGGCGGTTGAGGAGGCCACCCGCTGCCTCAACTGTAAAAATATGCCCTGTGTCGCCGGATGCCCGGTGAACATCCATATCCCTGAGTTTGTGGCCAAGGTTGCAGCAGGCGACTTCAAGGCCGCTTATGAGATTATCTCAGACACCAACGCGCTGCCCGGCGTCAGCGGTCGGGTGTGCCCCCAGGAGTCCCAGTGTGAGCAGCGCTGTGTCCGGGGCATTAAGGGCGAGCCGGTGGCCATTGGCCGTCTGGAGCGCTTTGTGGCCGACTGGTACCGGGAGCACATCAACGAGATGCCCCAGAAACCCCAGACCAATGGAATTAAAGTGGCCGTAGTGGGCTCCGGCCCAGCCAGCCTGACCTGCGCCAGCGATCTGGCCAAGAAGGGTTACGAGGTCACCATGTTTGAGGCTTTCCACACCGCAGGCGGCGTGCTAGTCTATGGTATCCCTGAGTTCCGTCTGCCCAAGGCCATTGTGGCCAACGAGGTGGATAAGCTCACCGCCATGGGAGTGGATCTGGAGACCGACATGGTGGTCGGCAGAACCTACACCATTGACGAGATGTTTGACGACGGTTATCAGGCCGTTTTCGTGGGCTCTGGCGCCGGCCTGCCCATGTTTATGGGGATTGAGGGCGAGACCCTGGCCGGAGTGTACTCGGCCAACGAGTACTTAACCCGTATTAACCTAATGAAAGCCTATCTGAGCGACTACGACACCCCCATCAAGAAGATCCAGAAGGCCGCCATCGTGGGAGGCGGCAATGTGGCTATGGACGCTGCCCGCTGTGCCAAGCGCATGGGAGCCGAGCATGTCTATGTGGTCTACCGCCGGGATGAGGAGGCTATGCCCGCCCGGAACGAGGAGATCCACCACGCCAAGGAGGAGGGGATCGAGTTCCTCTTCCTCACCAACCCCACCCGGATCCTGGGGGATGACAAGGGCCAGGTTCGGGCTATGGAGTGCCTGAAGATGGAGCTGGGCGAGCCTGACGACAGCGGCCGCCGCCGTCCCATTGAGGTCAAGGGCAGCGAGTTCGAGCTGGAGGTTGACGCGGTTATCATGAGTCTGGGCACCAGCCCCAACCCTCTGATCCGCTCCACCACTCCCGGTCTGGAGACCAACCGCAAGGGCTGTCTCATTGCAGACGACTCCATGGCGACCACACGGGAAGGTGTCTACGCCGGCGGCGATGCCGTCACAGGTGCTGCTACCGTTATTTTGGCCATGGGTGCAGGCAAGAAGGCCGCCGAGTCCATGGATCAGTACCTCAAGTCCAAGCAGAAATAAGCATGATAGCTTTTGCCTGTCTCCCCCCCTCTGGGGGTGGAGACAGGCTGACCCTTCTTTTCCTGCTTGGGGGAGGGAAGCGCTGTTTTTGCGCTAGGTGCTGAAAAAGGTCATAAATCGTTCTTTACAAATTGTTCACACCGGATTCAAATGCTGTTCATTGGAATGGGGTATTCTTAGTAACGTAGTCAGGAGCTACATTCCCAATCCTCTTTTCTTTCCTCACACACAACACACACCAGAAAACGTGCCTGTTCCTTTTGGGACAGGCACGTTTTCGTATGCTGGAAAGGCAGTGTGCCAAGCACAGAGTTTTTATCCCTGTTCCCCCGCTCTTGATGGGGGAAACCCGCAAATAGGACTTCATGGTAGACACGCCCCGCTGGAAATCTCCACTTGCAATTGGGAAGAAAGTCGAGTAAACTGGGAGAGGAATTTCTGGATAAAACCAATTCAGAGATAGATTAAAAATGAAAAGAGGGGTATTTAAATGAAGCGAAGCGTGGGTTCCCTGTTCCTGGCCATCGTGCTGTGTCTGGGGCTGGCCGTCCCGGCGCTGGGTGCGGGTCTTGAATTTACGGTGGAAAACGGTGTGCTGACCAAGTACAACGGCCCTGGAGGCAGTGTCACCATCCCTGATAATGTCACCTCCATTGGGGAGAGCGCCTTTCAGGACTGCACCAGCTTGACCGGCGTGACCTTTCCCGACCGCGTCACCTCTATCGGCAAAAATGCGTTTCGGGGCTGTACCAACCTGACCGGTGTGAACCTCCCAACCAGCTTGACCACCATTGAGAGCAGCGCGTTTTGGGGGTGTACGGCGCTGACCAGCGTGATCCTCCCCGACCGCGTCACTTCTATCAACGACTACGCTTTTCGGAACTGTACCAGCCTGGCCAATGTGACCATCCCGGCCAGTGTCACCTCCATGGGCGGCTTTGTGTTCCGTGATACCCCCTGGCTCCAGACCTAGGGCGAATATCCCACCGTCAACGGGATTCTCTTTGCCTACCAGGGGGACGAGGCCGCGGTCATCCCCGATTCGGTCACCACCATTGGCAACGGCGCGTTCTGGGACTGCAAGACGCTGACCGGCGTGACCATCCCCAACAGTGTGACCACCATCGGCGCCAGTGCTTTCCGGGGCTGTGAGGGATTGACCGGCGTGGTGATCCCCAACAGCGTCACCTCCATTCAAACCTGGGCTTTCCTGGACTGCACCAATCTGGCCAGCATCACCCTCCCCGCCAAAATGCCCACCCTGGGTCAGCAGGTCTTCCACAATACCCCCTGGCTGAGCAGCTTTGGCAGTTATGCCGTGGTCAACGGGGTTTTAATTGCCTATCTGGGTTCGGACGAGAATCTGTTTCTCCCCGACGGAACGGTCTCGGTTCACGGCTACGCGTTTCGGGGCAGCGAGAGCATTGTCTCTGTCACTATTCCAGACAGCGTGACCCAGATTGATGCAGGCGCGTTCCGGGGCTGCAAAAACCTGACCAGCGTGACGGTGAAAAGCAATAAAACCGCCATTGGCGCCAGCGCCTTTCGGGAGTGCGGGCGTCTGACCGGCGTTACCCTCCCAGCCGGACTGACCTCCATCGGCTACAAAGCCTTTGATGAGACCCCCTGGCAGACCAGCCTGGGAGAATTCCCTGTGGTCAACGGAGTCCTGCTGGGCTATCAGGGGGAGAGTGAACAGGTGACCATCCCCGCTGGTGTAACCGTCATCAGCCCAGGGGCTTTTGACAGCAAGAAAACGATCAGCCAGATTCAGCTTCCGGACGGTGTCACCACCATTGGCAGCTGGGCTTTTCAGTACTGTACCAAGCTGACGAGTATCAACCTGCCTGACAGTATCACCGCGATGGGGTCTAGGGCCTTTTATCAGTGCGAGAGTTTGGCCAATATCACCCTCCCCCCAAATATCACCACGCTGGGAGACGGTATGTTCCGGGGCTGCAAGAGTTTGACCGAACTGATCATCCCAGATGGCGTGACTGCCATTGGCAACAGCACCTTCCGGGACTGTGAGAAGCTGGTCAATGTCACGCTGCCGGCCAGCGTGAAGACCATCGGAGTCTACGCATTTCAAAACAGCAAGAATGTCAAGCTTACCGGTATCACGGGGAGTGCCGCAGAGCAGTACGCCAAAGAGAATAACCTCACCTTCCTGGTCCAGATAGAACCAGAGCCCACCACTCCCTTTACCGATGTGGCCGCCGATGACTACTTTACACAGGCGGTCTCTTGGGCGGTGGACAACAAGATCACCACAGGCACCACAAGCACCACCTTTTCTCCCAACCTGACCTGCTCTACCGGTCAGATTCTCACCTTCCTCTGGCGGGCCAAGGGCGCGCCAACCCCCACGGCCTTCGGCCCCTTTACCTTCCCTGCCAATGCCTTCTATACAGAGGCGGTCTCCTGGGCCTATGAAAATGGGCTGGTCACGGCGGACTTTGACCCGGATACGCCGTGTACAAGAAGCACCGCCGTCACCTATCTGTGGAAACTGGCAGGCAGCCCTGCTGCCCCGGCGGCGACCTTTACTGATGTGTCTGCCGATGCGGCCTATGCCCCGGCTGTGGCCTGGGCCGTGGATCAAAAGATCACCACTGGCACAGGGACGGGGATCACCTTCTCTCCCGATGCTACCTGCACACGGGGGCAGATCATGACGTTCCTCTACCGGAATCTTGGAACAGAAGGGGCCGCAACTTAACACAAAAAAGTGCTTGTCACTTTTTTGACACGCTGAACCCCGCGCCAAGCTTGGCGCGGGGCTTTTCTTATCTGCGGACGGGATTTGACCATTTTTGAAGGGGGACCTGCTTTATAATCTAACTTGGTTCCAATCTCACGGCAAGATAGAACTGGAAATCTGCGGGTCAGGGAGGAGATATGTCATGACAATATACATAGACGAGCTCTTCCTGCTCAATTTTGTGGTGGACTATCTGCTCCTGCTGGCTGCGGCCCGACTGTCAGGCGCGGTGATCCATCGGCTGCGGCTGGCGGCTGGAGCGGCCCTTGGGGCGGCCTATGCGGCGGTAGTCTTTTTTCCCGCCCTGGGCTTTTTGCTTCACCCGCTGTGCAAAGCTGGAGCAGCGGTCTTGATGGTGCTGGTCGGGTTTGGCGGCTGCCGCCATCTGCTGCGGACAGCGCTTGTATTTTTTGGTGTCTCCGCTGCCTTTGGCGGCGGAATTTTGGCGTTAGAACTGCTGGGCGGCCAGCGGCTGACCCTGGGTGTGTTCTCCTCCGCGCTGGATTTAAAGTTGATCCTCCTCTCGGCGGCGGGGTGCTATGTACTTCTCTCTCTGGTTTTCCGTCGAAGCGCCCAGCATGGGGGACAAGAAATTCTGCCTGCTGTCCTCACCTTGGGGGAGCGGCGAATTGCCCTGTCCGCTCTGGTGGACACCGGAAATACGCTGACAGATCCCCTGACCAACCGGCCTGTCATGGTGGCCGAGGGAGAAAAAATTTCGCCTCTCTTCCCGGCGGGGCAGGCCCCCGGTCCCGCCGCCCTACGGGACCCGGTGTCCGCTCTGGAGCACCTACCGCCAGGGGTCAACCGCCGGCGGTTCCGGCTGCTGCCCTATCAGGCGGTCGGTGTAGAGTGCGGGATGCTGTTGGCCCTGCGGGTGGACCGGGTCAAGGTCGGACGGGAGGACTATGGCAGTATTTTGGTGGCCCTCTCTCCAAACCGTCTTACCGATGGCGGCGGCTATAGCGCACTGATTGGGGCCTGACCTGGATGTAGTTATTGTCCCGCTCCATGGGCGGGGAAGCGGACAAACCGTTCGTATCATGAAGAAGGAGGTCAATCATGAAGGATTGGAGACTGCGTTGGTATGTGAGGGTGCAGCGCCTGCTGGCCCGTCTGGGTCTCAAGCTACCGGGAAAGATCATGTACATCGGCGGCAGCGACACCCTGCCGCCCCCTCTGTCCAAGGACGAGGAGAGCGATCTTATCACCCGTCTGGACGCGGGCGAGGAGGCGGTCAAATCCCAGCTGATTGAGCGCAACCTCCGGCTGGTGGTCTACATCGCCCGCCGGTTTGAAAACACCGGCGTTGGGATTGAGGATCTGATTTCCATTGGCACCATTGGACTGATCAAGGCGGTGAGCACCTACCAGCCCGCCAAAAACATCAAGCTGGCGACCTATGCCTCCAGATGTATTGAGAATGAAATATTGATGCACCTGCGAAAGATTGCCAACCTGAAAAGTGAGGTCTCTTTTGACGAGCCCCTAAACACCGACTGGGACGGAAACGAGCTGCTCCTCTCGGATATCCTGGGGACGGACAACGATATTGTCATGAAGCCCATTGAGGACGACGTAGACCGGAAGCTCCTCTTTGACGCCATGGAACACCTCACAGACCGGGAACGGCAGATTATCACCATGCGTTTTGGGCTGGACGGTCGGCCGGAGCGCACCCAAAAGGAAGTGGCGGACCACCTTGGGATCTCCCAATCCTACATCTCCCGGCTGGAAAAACGGATCATCTCCCGGCTGAAAAAAGAGATCCTGCGGATGAGTTAGCGTCTGTTTGAAAAATAAAGATGCGCCCAGATGTTCCATGGAGCATCTGGGCGCATGCTCTGCTTATGATATGAGCTGATAATCACCTTGAACAATCAGGCCCTTTTTCCGCATAAACTCCGAGATGCCCCAGGAGAGGACGGCGGGCAGCACCAGGCAGACAAGCACCAGGCCGATCCAGTCCATTACACCTGGGGCAATGGCGGTGAGCCCAGCCTCTACTGCGGCCTCCCCAGGGTTCAGCCAGCCGGTGACGATGCCAATAGGGCCGACCAGACCGCAGGTCCCCATCCCGGAGGAGATGGCGGCGCCATTTTGTTGAAGATGAAACACACAGGTGGCGATTGGGCCGGTGATGGCAGAGGCCAGAATAGGAGGCAGCCATAGGATGGGCTTTTTCAGCAGATTGGGTACCAGCAGCATAGAGGTCCCCAGGCCGATAGAGGCCAGACCGTTGGCTTTATTTTCCCGGTAGGAGCACACGGCAAAGCCTACCATATGGGCGCAGCAGCCTGCAGTGGCCGCCCCGCCGGCCAGGCCCACCAGGCCAAAGGCCGCACAGATTGCCGCCGAGCTGATAGGGAGGGTAAGTACAATCCCCATCAAGACGGCTACCAGAATTCCCATCAGGAAGGGCTGCTGTACGGTGGCCCACATGATGACGTTGCCCAGTAAAACTGCCACCTGTCCAATGGGAGGGGCCAGCAGCTTAGCCAGCAGGACCCCAGAAAGAATGGTGACGGTTGGGGTGACAATCAGATCCACCGGGGTGCGCTTCGAAACTAGCTTGCCGCAGAAGATGGCCGCCAGACTGATCACATACACAGCCAACGGCCCCCCGCCGCCGCCCAGAGTATTGGCCGCATATCCGACAGTAGCCAGCGAGTAGAGGACATAGGGAGGACAACCCATGGAAAAACCGATGGCCAGCGCCATGGCCGCCCCCTGCACTGCAGCGGTGTAGCCTGCCGCCTCCAGCAGAAACGCGCCGGTACTGCCGGGGAGAAATGTGCCGATGGTCTTGATGATGGTACCAATGAGCAGAGAGGCAAATAACCCGTGGGCCATGCCCCCCAGCCCCTGGATGCCGATACGCTGGAATGAGAATTCGATATTTTGCTGTTGGAAATAAGATGGATCGCCAGTTGCTTCTGATGATTTAGACATTCTGATTCCTCCTTTTTATAAACGTAGTGTTCCGTTTGAAATCATTTGATTATAGCACCTTATCCCACCTTGTTCAACAAAAAACACATGATTCTCCAGGTTGCAGCAGCCTTTATGTACCAAAACAATGTATCTATATCAATCATACTGGACAGTTTCCCAATGATGTGGTATTCTGATTGTAAACCAATATTATAAATTGGTTTACAATTGGCACAAGCCAACCAAGGGAGGAAGTTCAATGAAGTATAACACAAGGTCCCTTTTGTTGACAGCACTATTTGCCGCTTTGACGGCCATTGGAGCCTGGATTCAGTTTCCACTGGGTATCACCTCCGTGACATTGCAATTTTTCTTTACTGCCATGGCGGGGATTTTATTGGGGCCGGTCTATGGGGCGATATCCCAGGCAGTCTATGTATTGTTGGGTCTGTCAGGCCTGCCAGTTTTCACCCAAGGTGGGGGATTGGGGTATATTGTTCAGCCCAGCTTTGGATTTTTGCTGGGGCTTATCCCAGCGGCCTTTTTGATAGGGCTTCTGACGGGCCGCCGGAGCGGGACGGTGGGTTCAGTGGAGACTGTCTTGGCCTGCACCGCCGGCCTGGCGGTGCTCTACCTGGTGGGCCTGCCCTACATGTATCTGATTGTCAACGTCTATCTGGGCAAGGGACTGCCTCTGACTGCGGTTCTCCAGGGGGGAATGTTGATCTACCTGCCTGGAGACATCCTGAAGATCGCCGCTACCGCCCTGCTTGCCCCTGTCCTCACCCGGAATCTGGCGGCCTATCGAGCCTAGTTCTATTGATACCCCCTGTCCCATAGAATGGAGAAAAAGGATCTTGTCTTTTGGTCCTAGCATCTGTTGTTAAACAGACGCCAGAAACGGGAAAATGAGGCAGGCTCTTAGAACCATACCATGGGAAAGGCGGGGATGACTGTGCCATATGAAGAAAAGAAAATCCAAGCGGCCCACCACATCATTTTAGAAGAGCGGGAGCAGCTCGCGGTCTCTGGAGTAGAGGAGGTAGAGAGTTTTGACGAGAATACCATCATCATGTACACCTGCCGGGGGACCCTTGTAGTTAAGGGGGAAGGGCTTCACATTGAAAAGCTCAGTCTGGATGGCGGAGATCTCAAGGTGGAGGGGGAGATCGACGCACTGACCTATGAGGACACCGGTCGGGAACGGGGTGGACTGTTCGCCCGGCTCTTCCGCTGAGATGGGGATCTCTATCGCCGGGCAGGCGGCCTCCTTTGCCAGTGCGGTGGTGCTAGGGGCGCTGGTGGGGTTGCTGTATGATATCTTCCGCGTCCTCCGGGTACGGGTACGACTGCCCTTTTTAGGGGCCATTCTGGATTTGCTGTTCTGGGCCGCGGTGACGGCGGCCCTGTTTGTCCACGCACTCTGGGCAGGTGGAGGTGCGGTGCGTATTTACTCCGTGCTGGGCGTTTTGGCGGGGGCGGCCGCCTATTTCCTTGCTTTTAGTGTTTTAACCCTGAAAATCGGCTATCTCCTGGCCGACTTGACAGAGCTGTTATGCAGGCTTATCACCCTCCCGATCCGCTTCCTGAAGCAGCTGTGGAAAAAAATCGTGCGGACTGCAAAAAATAGCTTCCATTATCGGCGCAAGTGGTATAAAATAAATAAGATCCCAAGAGAAATGGATGCGGCCATCCAGAGAAGCGGATTACATACAGGAGGTACAGCCCATGAAGGTCAAAAAAGCAGGGCTCCTGACCAAACTGGTGGTGCTGGCCCTGCTTGCGGCCACTGCCACGGGGCTGTTGAATCTCCGCAGCCAGATTCGGGAGATCCAACAGGAAAAAGAGGCGATGGAGAACAAGGTCGCAGAACAGACGCAGATCGTCGCAGACCTGGCCGACGCCGTGGCCAACAGCGACGACCCCGCCCGGCAGGACGACATCGCAAGGTCTAAGCTCGGCCTTCTGGCTCCTGGGGAAAAGGTGTTTATCTATACCGATTAGCCGGCGCCCATCTGGGACCGGCTGGGGAATATCAAAAGAAACCGGCAAAAAAATAAGGAGGATATTGTTGTCAGATGGAGTTCGGTGTTGGTTCAATTGTTGAGGGAAAGGTCACAGGCATTACAAAGTTCGGCGCGTTCGTCTCGCTGCCGGAGAACAAGTCGGGATTGGTCCATATCTCGGAGATTGCGTACTCTTACGTCAATGACGTAAAGGACCATCTCAAGGAAGGGCAGGAAGTCAAGGTTAAGGTGATCGGCATTGATGACAATGGCCGGATCAACCTCTCCATCAAAAAGGCAATGGACCCTCCGCCCCGCCCTGCTGGAGCGCGGCCCATGGGCGGCCAGCGTCAGGGCGGACCGCGATCTGGCGGATTCCGTAAACAGGCGCCTGCCGAGCCCGCTAATTTTGAGGACCGGCTGAAACAATTCATGCAGTCCTCGGACAGCAAGCTGTCTGAGCTGCGCTACGCAGAAAAACGCGGTTCCCGCAGAGGGGGCAGAAAGTAATCCAGATTCCCCGGCTGTATCAGTGGTGCAGAGAAGTGGAGCCCAGAAGACGATTGGAGCGGTGCTGTTTTTACAGCACCGCTCTAGCTTTTTCCTATAAATAGAATCTCTCTGATCCCAACTCCGTCCCCCGGAGGGGATGGAGTCGGGATGGGCAATTTTGAATACCGCTCTAATTGAATTTATAGATCCGTCTGGCCAGCCGGTAGAGGCGGACTGACAGCTTGCGCCCCTGATAGCCAGGGATATTGGACACAGCGGATACCGCCCGGTATTTCATCCGGTGGTAGAGCTTGGTATCTACGGTGCGCAGATACTCCCACAGCTGGGTTTTCTTCCCCAGTGCCTCTGGAGAGCCGTCGATGATAAGGAAGATCGAGGAAATGGTCATCATCATGGCAAGATAGTTGAACATATAGCGTCCCAGCTTGGGGACCTGGTCCCGTATCTGGTTTAAATCATGGGCGTCGATCATCTGCTGGGTGACACGCAGCTGCTGGTCCACCCGTGTGACCATGACCTTTTCGTTGACGCTTTGGTCGGCCCGGCCGATGAAGTAGCGGTATAGGTCCAGATCCATGTAGTAGATGGTTTTGACATAGGGCAGGGGCTGATAGACAAAGATGTTGTCTACATAAAATGTATGTTTGGGCAGCTCGATTCCACAGGTGCGCAGCAGCTCAGTCCGGTAGATGACCGAGTGCATCAGCAGATACTGAGAGGGCCGGAAGCGGCCAATCTCTGTCCAGGTGAAGATCCGATTTTCTGGGAAGACATTGGTATAGCGCATGACCTTTTGGGTGTTGTCCTCCACATGCTCATAGACATAGTTGCACACCAGCAGATCTACCGGATCCGGCTGGGCGGCAAAGGTACGCAGCTGGTCTAGGACCTTTTGCAGGGCGGGGATATCCAGCCAGTCATCGGAGTCCACTACTTTATAGTACAGGCCGGCGGCGTGGCGCAGGCCCTGGTTGACCCCCTCGCCATGTCCCCCATTTTCCTGGTGGATTACCTTGATGATATCGGGGTACTCGGCGGCATACCGGTCACAGATGGCTGGAGTATCATCCTTGGTGGAACCGTCGTCCACCAGAATAATCTCAATATCCGGTCCGCCAGCCAGCAGGGTTTCGATACAGTGGTCCATATATGCCGCGGAATTATAACAGGGTACAGCAAATGTGAGTAATTTCTGCAAGCTTCTCTCTCCCTTACATAGGAGGGACCGGCGCAGTCCGATCCCTCGTACAGTCTATCGTACAGCAGCTCTCTTAAGAACTGTTCTAAGTGGCAAACAGCAGTCGGTCACACAGGGCCAGGGACTGGGCTACAATGGCGTCCATGTTGTAATATTTATACTCGGCCAGCCGCCCCAGCAGATGGAGGCTCTGATGCCGCCCGGCCAGGGCCTGATAGCGTCCATAGAGGCAGTTATTCTCCTGGTTGATGATAGCGTAATAGGGGGTCTCTCCAGGGGCGCCGGTGTAGGCGTGGGAGATCTCCTTGGCGATGGTGGTCCGGTCGGGTAGCACCTGGCCGGTGAGACGCTTGAACTCGGTGATCCGGGTCCAAGGCTCGCTGACAGTATAATTCACAGTGGCGTGGCTCTGATAATACTCCACTGGATGGGTCTCAAATTGGAATTCCAGCGTCCGGTAGGGCAGGCGGCCAAACCGGCAGTCAAACAGCTCATCTGCCGCCCCGGTGTAAATCACATGACCGGAAAAGGGCTTCCCGTCCAGGCAGATTTGCGCGCCCTCCAAATCCAGCCGATCCCTGGCATCTATCCCCAGCTCTACTGTGATGTTGGGGTGGTCCAACATCCGGGAAAACATGGGAGCATAGCCCTCCAGGGGCATCCCCTGATAGGCATCCTGAAAATACCGGTCATCCCTGGAGAGGAAGATGGGCACACGGGCGGTGGTATTGGGGTCGATCTCCTCCGGGGACTGGTCCCACTGCTTCATGGTGTAGTGGAGGAAAATATGCTCATAGATGTAATCGGCAAGCTCGGCCAGTGCCGGGTCTGAATTCTGACGCAGCTCTAAGATCGTCACCTTTCGCTCCGGGCCATAGGTCTCCAAGAGCTTCCGCTCCAAGCCGGCCCCCCTCTCAGGGCCATAGGCCATGGACAGCGAAGTGAGATTAAACGGCACCGGCATCTGCTGGCCGTAAACCTCGGCCACTACCCGGTGCTGGTAATCCGACCACTGGGTAAAGCGGGAGAGCCAGTCATAGACCCGCTTGTCTCCTGTGTGAAAAATATGGGGGCCGTATTGGTGGATCAGCACTCCGGCGCTGTCCAGCCGGTCGTAGGCATTACCGGCGATGTGGTCCCGCCGTTCCAAGACCAGAACCCGCCAGTTCCCCCGCTCGGCCAGTTCACGGGCCGCTACCGCCCCCGCAAAGCCCGCCCCAACAACAATGCAGTCAAACGCTGCTTGCATAAACTGATACCCTCCTCAGGATAAAACCTGTTTAAATTTGTCAACTGGGTACAGGACCCAGTTCAAAACAGACGCTAGGACTCAAAAGGCACTGATTCTTGTACTCCCGTACCAATGCTAATATGGTTGATACTATTTTAGCATAGGGTTCCCAGAAAGAAAATGAAAAAATCCTTTAAAAAGTATGAAAAGCTTCTGTCCCTGCGGCAGACTGCTTTGTCAAGCTGGAACGGAAAGACATGCAAGGGGTAACGCTCAGACTGTCAAAAAGCCGTGCCTGTTTGACATCTCCGCTCTGGCAGGCTAAAATAGAAGATGGACTAAGAGGAGAACTCTCTCCTTTAAACTAGAAAGGGAGCATCCGTCATGCTGTTTTCCGAATATGAACGCTGTTCCTATGCACATAGCCCCCTAATGGAGGTCATTTGTCAGCTTCGTTTTCCGACCATTTTGTCCATCAACGCCCAGGAGCCAGCGGCCTTTCAGGAGGCAGTACGCCGGGCCTTTCCGCGCTACGCCGCCCGGCAGGAACAGCCTGCCCCCAAAGTAGTGGGATTGGGCGGTCCCAGTCCCAAGGTGGAGGCCCAGCCCGCCATCACCAATTACAGCTTTGTCTCCGCCGACGGAGCATGGAAGCTCAATCTAACCAGCGGCTTTATCGCGTTATCCACCTTACGTTACCGGCGGTGGGAGAGCTTCGCCTACCAGCTGGATGAGCCATTGGCCCAGTTTATACAGCTTTATCAGCCCGCCTTCTTTGAGCGCATCGGCCTGCGCTATGTCAATGCCATCTCCCGGCGGACGCTGGGTCTGGAGGAGCTGCTCTGGGACGATCTGATCCAGCAGCCCTATCTGGGGATTTTGGGAGAGCCGGATGTAGAGGAGACCGATGTGGTCAAGTGCTCGGTCGATATAGAGACCGCCCTGGCAGGAAACTGCCGTATGAAGATTCATGCCGGCCCTGGTATGCTCCAAAGTGGGAAGGGGGACCGGGAGGTCCGGTTTATCCTGGATGGGGACTTCTCCACCAGTGGAAACCTGTCTACTGAACAGGTCCCAGACCGGCTGGAGGAGCTGCACCGGTATGCCGTGCGCCTCTTTCGCGGCGCGATTACCAACACGCTACACGATGCTATGGGACCCACCCCCCTATAGCGACCCGCAAATGGCGGCCTTTGGGATTTCAATTGGTGTACAGCAGAAATCTCCTTGCTTTTTAGATTGTCCCATGGTACAATCAGGTTGCAACATTTGTTCCCTCTTATTCCTCTAGGAGGAGATTTCAAGAGAGAACAGCCAGGAGGAGGATTTGCTTGACCCGTGCAGAGGCATTTGAATTTTTAGACCGAACGGCCAGAGGGATTGCGGAGATGTTCGGCGCCTCCTGTGAGACCCTGGTCCACGATATGGGAGATCCCAGCCATCCGATTCTCTCTATCTATAACGGGCACGTCTCCGGGCGGGGTGTGGGCTCTACAATGGATATTTTAGGGTCAGTGCGTATGTTGAATGAGTCAGCACTGGTGAAGGATTTTGTCAATCTCTATGCGACCACCCCCTCTGGACAGCAGATTAAGAGCAGTACCTTTCACCTCATTGGCCCGGACTACAACCTGGCCCTGGGCATCAATTTTGATTACACCGCCCTGGTCTATGCCAACCGGGTGCTCTCCGACCTCATGAACGCCGAAGCCGACCTACAGAGCGCCATGTGGCAGGAGGGGGGCGACCAGCACCTGGCCGATCTCTTTGACGAGTGCCTGTCCGCCGTTGGTAAGCCGGTCAATGCTCTGACCAAACAGGACCGGCTGCGTGTTATCACTTTGTTGGACCAGAAAAACGCCTTTTCTTACCGAAAATCCGTCCCCTTTGTGGCAAAACGGCTCCAGGTCTCCAGGTATACGGTCTATAAATATCTGGGGGAGCTCACCGGTCAGGGACCGGAGAGACGGTAATTGATTGAGATGAGAGAGGAGAACCAGATTTGTATCAGGAGCGAATCAACGCCTATTTTGACCGGCCATCGGTCCTGCGGGAACTGGAGGAGGCCATTCTCCGTCTAGCCTCCATTGACAGCGTGAAGGGAACGCCGGCCCCTGGAAAGCCCTTTGGACCAGGTCCCGCCGCTGCACTGGAGGAGGCCCTGCAGCTGTGCAGAGAGTGGGGGCTTCAGACCACCAATTACGATGGCTATGTGGGCCTGGCTGATTTAAACGGGCAGAAAACTGCCCTGCATATCCTGGGCCACCTGGATGTAGTAGGCCCCGGAACCGGCTGGACAGTGACAGAGCCCTTCCAGCCCAAGCTGGTGGATGGAATGCTGTACGGCCGGGGGGTGGCCGACGACAAAGGGCCAATCATTGCCGCCCTGTTTGCCATGCGGGCAGTCCGAGAATTCCAACTTCCCCTGTCATCCAATGCGCGGGTGGTTTTGGGGACCGATGAGGAGAGCGGCTCGGCAGATCTGGCCTATTACTACGCCAGAGAGCCCTATGCACCCTTTTCTTTCTCACCGGACGCCAGTTTCCCCCTGATCAATATTGAGAAGGGACAGTATCACCCCGGTTTTGGTGCCTCCTGGGCGAAGGAAGACAGACCGGTACTCACCCTCAGCGGCGGTTTTCGTGCCAATGTGGTTCCCCCGGAGGCTGAAGCCCGTCTGTCCTGCGTTACCCTGGAAATGCTTACCCCTCTGTGCCGCCAGTTGGAAGAGGCGACCGGCACCCGCTTTACCCTCACCCCCCTCTCTCCAGACGGGGTCAGGGTTCACTGTGCAGGCAAGAATGCCCACGCCTCCACCCCAGAGGAGGGCTGTAACGCCTTGACCGCCCTGCTGGCATTGCTGGCTGAACTCCCTCTGCCCAACTGCCCAGCGGTCCGGGCTGTCCAGGGGCTGCACGCCCTGTTCCCACACGGGGATACCGCAGGGGCAGCGCTAGGCATCGCCCAGTCCGATCCCCAGTCTGGGGCCTTAACCACCAACTTGGCCCTGATGGAGCTGGGTGACAGCGGATTTCAGGCCAAGATGGATGTCCGCTTCCCCCTGTGCGCTACCGAGGAGAACTGCAGGCGGGCGGCGGAGGCCTCCTTTGCCAAATACGGGATCACCGTGACAGAGGACCCAGATCTGATCCCCGCCCACTATGTCCCGGCGGACAGTCCGCTGGTCCAAACTCTGCTGAGGTGCTATGAGCGGTATACTGGAGTACAGGGGGCCGCACCCCTCGCCATTGGGGGCTGTACCTATGTCCACAATATCCCTGGCGGGGTGGCCTTTGGACCGCTGATGCCCGGCTTTGACTGCAATATGCATGGCGCCGATGAGCGCATCCCCCTGGATGATCTGCGCACCGCATGTAAAATCTTTACCCAGGCCATTGTGGACCTGTGCACCTGATTCCCATTTGGGGGACATACCATCTGGTTTGGATTCAGCCATAAAGCAGATTTATGCTGCTGCGTGGTGAATCATAAAGAATATGAGGAGGAAATCAACAATGAAGCAAGTCTGGAAGCGCGCCGCCGCGCTTGGCCTGGCACTGGGTCTGGTGTTGGGTCTGTCTGCCTGCACGGGAGGAAGCTCCGATGTGGACAATGTCACCACTCTGGTACGGGGCAATTTAGATGAGATCTACCAAGGGAAGTATGATCCTGAATACCTCAAGCTGGTGGATAGCACCGAGAGTGAGGGGGAAGAGGCCTACTTGGAGGGCCTGGAGGTCGAGGCGGAGTACTTCGCCTACTACTGGGGGATCATCGACGCCAGCTACGATGAGAAGTTCGAGGATCTGGACCAGTCCCTGCGGGATGATATTGTAGCCCTCTACAAGGACATCTACAGCCACTCCAAGTATGAGGTCGAGCCAGCTGTCAAGCAGGAGGACGGCAACTTCACTGTCAAGGTGACTGTAGAGGCCATTGATGTGATGCAGCAGGCCTCCGATCTCTATGACAATGATACTTATGAGCCCCTAAATGCTTTTTATGAGAAGCTGGGGAATGTCAATCCTGAGGAGATGACCGAGGAACAGTATGCGGAGATTACCAACGAATACGGGCGCATTATTGTTCAGCTGGTCAAGGAACAGCTCCCCAACCTGGGCTATCAGGAGGCAAAATCTCTCTCTATCCAGGTGGAAAAGGACGATAAGGGCGTATTCAGCATCAATAACGATGACTGGGAGCGCTTTGATACCATGGTTATTGCCTATCCCTAGAATGATTCTCAAAACTGCTGGTCTTGTCTCCAGCCTCTTCGGGGGTAGAAACAAGTAAGCGCTCTAGTTGAAACGGACCATTGCATAGGACAAAAAATTCCCCCCTGTAAGCGGCCTATTTGCCGTTTACAGGGGGGATTTCATCAGGAGGTGGTGTCATTCACAACTGGCTGGGACTGATTGATGCTGTTCAGCGTCTGATCCAGACAGAGGTCAAAATAGGCGTCCAGATCGAAGGAGGGGTCGCCTAAATACTGCATGGCGCCGCCCAGCATCATGGATACCATGGAGTGGGCGATGAGTTCAGCCCGCTGCTGGGTTATGGCGGGCCGAAAGTGGCGGAGGATTGAGATAAGATGGTTCCGCCAGTCCCGGATAGGTCTTTGGAATTTCAGGCGGATCTCCTCGTCAGACTGGCCTAGCACCCAAAAGTCCAGCTGAACCTGATCGTATTCCGGTTCCAGAAGGATCTGGTCCCGCTTCTGCTGGAAAAGGGCGCGCAGGTGGTCCTCCAGCGTGTCTTGGCAGTCCTCCAGGGCCGTGTAGCGCTTCTCGCTAAAAATCCGCCCCAGGTCCTGCATCAGTGCGGTGAGGAGCTCCTCCTTGGTTTTGAAGTGATAGTGCAGATTGGCCGAGGACATACCGGCTTCACTGGCGATGAGGTGCATTCTTGTTCCACTGATAGAGTGGTTGGCAATCACAATGAGAGCCGCGTGTAAAATGCGCTTTTGCGATGCGTTATAAGGCATAATGATCCTCCCTATGCTGCGGACAAATGTCGTTCTTATGCCGTCTCAAGCGCACGGTTTTCCCGCCAGAGTGCTGGTTTTTTACGAGGGTTGAGAAGTCTCCAAACCCTTGCAGATAGGCACTTTTTTGGGGAAACGCATGTGGGACCAAACGGACAAAGGAAGAGAAGATAGTCATTATGCACAAAAATCACAAAATCCCTTCCCTGGTATTGCGCAAATTGAAAAAGCTGATATAATAATAACACTTACTAACTAATTAGTCTACCCCCTAAAAAATTTTTACTCCGAGGAGGGATAGCATCCGGCTTCCGGCTTTTCTACTGATCCGCAAGATACCCGCAGGAAACAAAATCTCTTCCAAGGAGTCGTTATGGTAGTCAAGAAAGGAAAAGACAGCCTCAGCAATTTGCTGATGCCGCTGTGCGCCATTGTGTTTGCCCTGTTGGTCGGCGCACTTTTAATTGTGATCATGGGACTGGATGTGACCGCGGCCTATCCCGCCCTGCTCAAGGGCGCGTTCGGTTCTAAAAACGCCATCGGAGAGACCATCGTCAAAACCACCCCGCTGATCTTTACCGCCCTGAGCTATGCCATGGCCAAGCGCTGCGGTATGGTGAAT
>JAAWBF010000080.1 GCA_022792555.1 Oscillospiraceae bacterium | reverse complement strand
GGTCTGCTTATACTGCTCCATTCTCTCAGCCAAGAAGTAACACAAACCGGTAGCAGCCAAAAGTCCTCTGTATCTGCTCTTCCTGAGTTATGTTGGGATAGATGGGGAACTTATAGCTGTATTCCATCTCAACATCTCACACATTCTTCTGGTTCTCTATGTACTGTTTGATGACAGACAAGGGTGCACTGCCAACAGTCGAGACAAAGTAGGAATTTGTCCATAGTGATGGAAGTCGAGAACGGAGCCAGCCGAACTCCTGCCTCAAAACACGGGAAGTCCGGCCTTTAATCAGCTTTACTGCTTTATGAACACCAAACTGTGGGGCTACCTCCATAAGCAAATGCACATGGTCTGGCATGATTTCCATCTCTATGATATCGATGCAAAACTCGTTGCAAATTTCCTCTATGAGTTCCTTCAAGCGCACATCGACACCATTGACCAAGACCTTGCGGCGGTATTTTGGACACCAGACCACATGATATTTGCAGGAGTACACCACATTATGATTGCTTTTGTATTCCATACAAATATTATATAATAAATACTTATCTAATGCAACAGCTATTTTCACAGAAAGAAGAGCACCTTTATATCCCCATGCCTAAAGGCAGGGGCTTTACGGCGTATTTGGTAAACATTACCGACAAAAGCCGCAGGTGCGGCCCTTTTTTAAAAGATTTAAGGAATTAGCCTGTGGAGGGGACAGTCGGACAGCGCGACTCGATCCACCAGTCCATGCAGGCCGTTGTCCCGCAGGTAATCCTGAAAGATGGCCTTAGACTGGGTGGAGTCCGGCCCAATGATCAGCTCAGCCACCAGATCCTCGAGGCCAATCCCGATCTCCTCACACATGGACATCAAATTCAGCGGATAGTACTTTTTAATCCGCTCTTTGGTCACATGGTAGCAGGGGTGTACGTTAAAATCCTCCGTCTCAAAAGGGGAGACCACCAGACGCATCTCATACTCTGAGGCGAAGGACGGGTGCTTAAAGGACACGGAGCAGGCCCATGCGTCCCGCATGGCCGTTTTGAGGGCGGGATTTTCTGCGGACAGTACTGCCCCATTCCGAACCAATTCACAGAAAACGTCCACCATCGGATGCCCGGCCATGTCATTCTGGTAAAATACCGCCTGGAGAGACAAGGCCCCCTTTGCGATTTTTTGCAGGTACTCCCGCCTGAGTGCAATGCAGATCCCACGGCCCCGGTTTCCGTACCGCTCCCACTGGGCCGCATCATCCCGGTGGAAAGAGAAACAGGCCGCAAAAGCGGAATATTCCTTTTTGAGCTCCTCCCGGAACAGCGCTTGGATGGTCTGCGCTGCCGTCTCATTTCCCTCTCCATGCAGCCGCTCCACAACTGCGCTGCACAGACGGTTCATAAAATGCCGCATCTCTGTGGAGTCATTCATCCGCAGAACGTTGTTGACCCGTAGCTGCGCACAGCGCAAAATCCCGTCTATGGCTTGAAAATCAGTATAGTGATAGAGAATGTTTCGAGCGTTGCCCATGCAGCTCCCTCCAGTCTGTCTGTTCTCTCTCCAAGAATTGCATTATAAGGAGAAAATCGCCCCTTTACAGCTCTAGTTTTACATGGTATAATTTAGATGGAACATTGTTTTCAATATGATATAAAGGGACTGTTTATATGAGCTTTCAGGTTATTGTAGATAGCTGCTGTGATCTCCCCAGGGGCCTGCTGCACAGCGGACCGTTTACACGGGTACCCCTGTCCATCCAGGTGGGAGAGGAGACCTTTGTGGATGACAATGCGTTCGATCCGGCAGAGCTCTTGTGGCGGATGAAGCAGTGTCCCACAGCGCCTAAGACGGCCTGTCCGTCACCCGCCCAATATCTGGACGCCTTTGACTGCGGCGCGGAGGACCTCTATGTAGTAACGCTCTCCGCCCTGCTCTCCGGGTCCCACAACAGCGCAGCCCAGGCCAGGATGCTCTGGCTGGAGGAGCATCCCCAGGCCAATGTTCATATTTTTAACTCATGCTCAGCTTCGGCCGGGGAGGTACGGCTGGCCTTAAAAATCAAGGAACTGGCCGCTTCAGGTCTGCCGTTTTCCGAGGTGGTCGCCCAGGCCACCCGCTTTATTCCCACGATGAACACCCTCTTTGTCCTAGAGGATCTGGATAATCTGAAAAAGAATGGACGGCTTACCCGGCTCCAGACCCTCGTGACAGGGACCCTGAAAATCAAGTTGCTGATGGGGTCCACTCCGGAGGGAGAGATCTGCAAGCGGGGACAGGCCCTGTCCATGAAGCAGGCCCTGGGGAAAATGGTCTCTCTTATGGCCGCCGATCCCGGCCATGCAGGGCGGCTGCTGTGTATCTCCCACTGCAACTGCCTGGAGCGGGCCTTTGCGCTCAAGGAGCAGGCCCTGTCCGCCTGTCAGTTCTCCGATGTGATGATCTGCGAGACCGGTGGGATCAGCACTGTCTACGCCAACGACGGCGGGATTGTAGCGGCATATTAGTCATAGCGGGAGAGTGAGCTCCAGGCCGCAGTTCTATGCCTAGACCGCTACCCAGGAAACTGGGAGATCGCTCCGTCGATATTTCTGAGAACTGCTATAAGCCATTATACCATAATGGCAGATGAAATACGAGCAGCACGGAGACAAAACCCTTTTACCTTTCATATTGTTGGTCTGAAATTTTGGCCATTTCACGCATCACGGAGGAGTGTCCCAGGCACAGAGCTTTTATCCGTGTTTTCCCCGTCTCCGACGGGGAAAACACACAAATAAATCTTCGCGATGGATACGTCTCGTACACACCTTCGCTTGTCTCTCCTTTTGTTCTGTGGTATGATATTCCAAGCGGCCGGCCCTTGGCCGGCCTTTTTGCATGGTTTCACAAAAAACGGGATGTTCTTTCCAATGGAGAGAGCACAGAAACAGGAGGTTTTCATGGGTGATATTTTATATATTGTAGTACCCTGCTACTGTGAGGAGGAGGTTTTGCCGGAGACCTCCCGGCGGCTGAAGGCCAAGCTGGAAGGTCTGATGGAGGCCGGGACGGTCTCCAGGGAGAGCCGGATTTTATTGGTCAACGACGGCTCCAAGGACAACACCTGGGGGCTGATTGAGCGGTTTCACAAGGCGGACGCCATTTTTTCCGGGGTGAATCTGACCCGGAACCGGGGCCATCAAAATGCCCTGCTGGCCGGACTGATGATTGCCAAGGACAAGGCCGATATGGTCATCTCCATGGACGCCGACCTTCAGGACGACATTGATGCGGTGGACGCCATGATTGGCCGCTATTATGACGGGTGCGACATCGTCTACGGGGTGCGCTCCTCCCGGAAGAAGGATACCTTTTTTAAACGCTTCACCGCCGAGGGGTTTTACCGTCTGATGAACCTCATGGGGGCGGAGACCGTCTTCAACCACGCGGACTACCGCCTCATGTCCCGCCGGGCGCTGGAGGGGCTGGCTCAGTTCCGGGAGGTCAACCTGTTCCTCCGGGGAATCGTCCCCATGATCGGCTACACCACCGCCACCGTGGAATACGAGCGGGGGGAGCGCTTTGCAGGGGAGAGCAAGTACCCCCTAAAAAAGATGCTGGCCTTCGCCATGGAGGGGATCACCTCTCTGTCCATCAAGCCCATCCGGTTTATCACTGGCCTGGGGTTTTTGATTTTTCTGGTCAGTATCGCCATGCTAATCTATTCCGTTGTCCGCTGGGCCACCGGGGCCACGATTCTGGGCTGGGCCAGCGTGATCTGCTCGGTGTGGGCCATCGGGGGGCTGATTCTGCTCTCTCTCGGCGTGATTGGGGAGTATATCGGAAAGATCTACCTGGAGACCAAGGCACGT
Source organism: Oscillospiraceae bacterium (assembly GCA_022792555.1). Lineage (GTDB taxonomy): Bacteria > Bacillota > Clostridia > Oscillospirales > Oscillospiraceae > JAAWBF01. The sequence continues at coordinate 1,821 of JAAWBF010000080.1, read as the reverse complement.
CCCCGATTCCTCATCAAGGAGGTGCTGGACAAGCATGATGCACCCTAAATGGCTGGACGCCTCCGTCCCGAAATTCCTCCTGGTGGGGGTGGGGAACACCCTGCTGTCCGCCGTGCTCATGTTCGCCCTGGAGGGACTGGGCTACTGGCCCTCCACCGCCATCGCCTATGCCGCCGGGGCGGTGATGAGCTTTTTCCTCAACCGGCGCTTTACCTTCCACAGCCAGGAGACCCTGGCCCGCTCAGCGGTAAAATTCGCCCTGAATGTGGCGGTGTGCTATATCCTGGCCTATAGCCTGGCCCAGCCAGCCGCAGGCTGGGTGCTGGGCCACACCGCATTGTCTCAGATATGGCGGGAGCGGCTGACAAAGATCGCGGGGATGGGGCTGTATACCGTACTCAACTACTTTGGACAGCGGTTTTTCGCCTTTCAGGCCCGTACCCCCCGTCAGCCATGAGGGGGGAATTAGAGAGCGTTCCGGCGGTCCATCTCCTCCACCGGAACAAGAGCACCGCCTGGTTCGGCACCAATGGAACGGTCAATCTCTATCGGGGATGCTGCCATGGCTGTATCTACTGCGACAGCCGTAGCAGCTGCTATGGGATTGCAGATTTTGATCAGATATGCATCAAAGAAAACGCCCTGGCTATCCTCCGGGATGACCTCCAGCGGAAGATCCAGCCAGGTGTGATCTCCCTGGGGTCTATGAGCGACCCCTACAATCCCTTTGAAGCCAAATACAATCTAACCGGCCGGGCCCTCCAACTCTTCGATGCCTACGGCTTTGGTGTATCTATTGCCACCAAGAGCGATCTGATTCTCCGGGATCGGGATATGCTCAATCTTCTGTCCGAGCATGTCCCCGTCCTGTGCAAGTTCACCGTCACCACCATCGACGAGGAACTGGCCGCTCGAGTGGAGCCCAACGCGCCCTCTCCCACCCGGCGGCTGGCGGCTTTGGCAGAATTAGCGGCTGCAGGCCTGTTTACTGGTGTTTTACTCATGCCGGTTCTCCCCTTCCTGGAGGATTCGACAGCCCAGGTTCTAGCTGTGGTGGACGCGGCTGCCCAGGCGGGGGCGAAATTTATCTATCCCACCTTTGGCATGACCATGCGAGAGGGCCAGCGGGAGCACTATTTAAAGGCCCTGGACCGGTGTTTCCCGGACCAGGGCCTCTCCCAGCGTTATGTACGGCAGTACGGTACCCGCTACACCTGCGCCAGCCCGCAGGCTAAAACCCTCTGGACCGCCTTTACCCGGCGCTGTCAAGAGAAGGGGCTGCTCTACGAGATGAAGCATATCATCAGCGCCTCCCGCCGGGGATACGGCGATCAACAGCTCTCTTTCTTCTAGCGGTTTACGCAGGCCGTTGGGGACAACGGCCCCTGTTTTGTCCTGCGGATTATCCGCGCCGCCCGAACAGGTTGGTCAGCAGGTTGCGCAGACGGCCCGCGCTCTCTGAGGTCCCGGTGTTCAGTGCCTTTTGGAGCTTTCCCGCGCGGACAATATCGCTTGTGTCTACGCTCCGCGCCGCCTCATCGAGTCTGGCTTGATCTGTGACCCCCTGGGCCTGCAATTCCGACGCCCTGGCCCGCTGCTCCAAGCCTATCCGCGAGCCGATGGCGCTGTTGACGCCGCGCAGAATCAGGTTGTTCATCATCATGGCCGAGCGGTCCTCCAGGTTCGCATAGTTATCCACCCCCTCAAAGGAGGCGTTGGTCCCAGCCAGGAAGCTCATCAGGTCCTCGTTGCCGCTCACCGACTGATTCACAAAATCCAGCGCGGCATCCATACCGCCCTCTTTCTGAGCAGACATCACCT
>JAAWBF010000079.1 GCA_022792555.1 Oscillospiraceae bacterium | reverse complement strand
TTTACCAAGGGCTGCATGGAAAAAGCAAACGAGCTGGGCAGTGTGACGCTGGTGGAGTATGCTGATATGCTGAAAAGCTACAGGGTATAGGCAAAAAAGCGGGACACCCCGCGTCATGCGGAATGCCCCTGGCAGCGGTCCTGTTCTTCACCGGTAGCGGGGATGGCGTCGGCGGCTTTTTGTATCGCCGCCTCCACCTTTCCCGCGTTGGCCTCGATGAAGATTTTCAATATGTAGTCGGCGGTTATTGCCGCTGGGTTGGGGTCGTGGAACCGATAATTGAGCTTGCGTTCCTTCACAGTGGCATTGCCACCTCCTCCCTGCTGGCTTTTCACATTCTATGCGTGTAGAGCCAGAAATAGTACACAGAAACAGTGCATTCTAGCGTTCCCTGCTGTCAAAAGAATATATTGTTAAGCATACGATTAAGACATAAAGAAGCGGAACCGCTACTTAAGCATTTCTGTATATATCGCAAATGGACGAGATTGATCAAGGTGCTCATATAGGATGTCTTACCTAGACGGCACGATTAAAATAGGACTAAATCAGGAAAGCCCTTTCAACAAGGGGGCACTGGTTTAGTCCTGTTTTATTTTTTGATATAAAGGAGGGCAAACGGGTCCTCCTGGTGGATGTGGATGCGCCGCTTTTTTACCGCCAGCCTGGGCTAGCGGTAAGAAAAGCGGCGTTAACCGTGGGCGGCGGTGTGTGTCCTGCTTGATTCAAAGATTTGTATTATAACCTAGATCTTCTAGATCTATTATACCTTTCTATTTTACTGGCGCAGACTGTCGCAATATGCTGCATTTTGCACATTTTTGTCATAACACCGCATAGTTTCGCAACTGGGTGCTTTGGACTTTCACCCTGGGACGTTGTAGAATTTTAACATAAACACAGGTAATTTAAAAAATAAATTGTGCGATAGCTACATCCTAAGCGCTGATTATAGGGCTGCATCTATGTGTTCGTCCAGTACGCGGAACAACTTTGGCTTATCGTCTTCCATGCTGGTGACCACAGTCTTACAGGTGTCGAGCAGCGACGTCTGCACACATTTATTTCGTATGATTTTTCCTCCGGTTTTGTCTGGTCAGTTGTTGTGTTCCGCTTCAATGATACCGCAAAGCGGGAGAAAATCAGATGTTTTGCAGGCTCGGAATCCCTTTATGTTCAATCCTTTTCTGAGCTTCGCAATCGCCATAAATCAAATTTTGAAGGAGGAACTGAAACCATGCGAGATGTACGGTATCTTCTCACCCCTGAGCAGGAGGATCTGCGAATGATGGTCCGCGACTTTGCGAACAAGGAGATCATTCCGAAGACGGCCCCCATTGATGTAGACCCAGCAGTGATGGACGACCTGTTTGACAAGGCGTTCAAAATGGGCCTGACCACCTTTACCCTTCCCGAAGAAGTGGGCGGAGCTGGCGGCAGTATTTTTGAAAATGCCCTGATCAAAGAGGAACTGGCGCGGGGCGACGCGGGCTTCTCCGGCAATATCGCTGTGTGCTATATGGCCACAGTTCCCGTGAAGGTGTTTGGCACCAAAGAGCAGCTCAAATGGATTGCTGACCGGCTGACTGGCGGCGAGAGAGGCTGTTTCGCGCTTACAGAGCCCAACGCCGGTTCGGACGCCAGCTCCCTGACAACCCGCTACACACGGGAGGGAGAGTACTTTGTCCTCAATGGACGCAAGGGCTTCATTACTGGGGCTGAAAAGGCCTCCTTTGCCGTGGTGTTTGCCTCCAAGGACCTGTCCCTGCGGGCGAAGGGGATTTCGGCTTTTCTGGTGGACATGAAGTCCCCCGGCGTTAGCATCAGCGGCCATGAGGACAAAATGGGCTATCGAACCTCCCCCACAAACGACATTGTCTTTGAAGATGTAAAGGTTCCGCTGGCCAATCTGATTGGCGAGGAGGGCAAGGGCTTCAAGATCGCGATGTCCTCCCTGGGCTACACACGCCCCTCCTCCGGCGCCGGTTCCATTGGAAACGCCCAATACGCATTTGAGTGCGCGGTTGAATACTCCAAGGTCCGCAAGACCTTTGGCAAGCCTATCTGTAAAAATCAGGGTGTCAGCTTTATGCTGGCCGACATGTATTCCCGTCTGGAGGCCGCCCGACAGATGACCTGGTATGTCTGCCGCTGCGCCGATGCCGGAATCCGAGACGGGCGTCTGGCCTCTGCGGCTAAGTATTTTGCCTCTGATGCCGGCATGAAAGTCTGTGAGGACGCAGTACAGGTTCTGGGCGGCTATGGCTACAGCCGTGAGTACCCGGTGGAAAAGCGCTTCCGCGACGCGAAGCTGTACCAGATCTTCGAAGGTACCAATCAGATCCAGCGCATGATCGTTGGCAACGATCTCATCGCAGAGTAAAAACACAGACGTGTTTTGACAGCAGGAGGGAACACAATGGAATTCCAGTATGTCTTGATGGAAGTCAAAGATCATGTGGCCTATATTACATTGAACAACCCACAAAAAAGGAACCCCATTAACATAGACACCGGGCGGGAGCTAAAAGAGTGCTTTGATCGCTGTGACTACGATGAAAGCATTCGCCTGGTGGTGATCCGCGGTGCGGGAGGCACCTTTAGCGCAGGCGGCGATATTAATGCTATGAAGGCCCGCATTGATGCCGGAATTCGTGGAACCCGCCCTGTATGCCGGATGCTGGGAGAGGCCTTCCTGCGTCTGCGCAACGTAAAAAAGCCGACTATTGCATACATCGAAGGCTCCGCAGCGGGTGCCGGTCTCTCCCTCGCGCTGGCTTGTGATTTTCAGATTGCTGATGAGGCCGCAAAATGTCTGTTTGCTTTTGTAAACCTCGGTTTTGTACCCGACTCAGGCGCGACTTACTTTGTCACAAGAGCTGTTGGAACGACACGGGCCACAGAACTCTTTATGTCTGGCAAGGTCTTTACAGGCCGGGACGCCGAACAATGGGGTCTGTTTACCAAAGCGGTTCCCGCTGCCGAGCTGGAGGAAACGGTCCAAAAGTACATCAAAAAGTATGCCAATGGACCGACGGTCTCCTATGCCAACATCAAAACCATGATCAACCGGGCGCAGTTCGACCGCTACAGTGACGGGATGCAGACCGAGATCGAACTGCAAGGGATGTGTGAGGAGACCGATGATTTCAAGGAGGCGGTCAACGCTTTCCTGGAAAAGCGCAAACCGAATTTCCAGGGACGCTGATACGCCCGTTTCCTCCCCCGACACGGGGGAGGAAGCATGAAATCTTGAAAAGGAGAGCAGAAGCATGTCCAGTATTTTTGATGGGATTCGCGTCATTGACTTTACCAACAACCTTGCAGGTCCGGGCGCTACTGCCATGCTGGCCGACTTTGGTGCCGAGGTAATCAAAATCGAGCGCCCTGTAGCCGGGGACGACATCCGCGGCATCTCTCCCCGGCTGGAGGGACAGGCTATTTTTGGTCTGTGGTCAAACCGGGGCAAAAAATCTATCACACTTGCCTTAGACGACCCCCGCAGCAAAGAGATCCTCTACAAAATGATCAAGGACGCCGACATTGTGGCAGAGAGCTTTAAGCCGGGACAGATGAAGAAATTCGGCTTGGATTACGAGAGTATCCAAGCCATCCAGCCCAAGATCATCTACCTGTCAGTCTCCGCCTGCGGACAGACAGGCGCATATGCCAAAAAGCCAGGCTTTGATATCATTGCCCAGGCCATGAGCGGACAGATGGATCTGACCGGAAACCGCAATGGACCTCCTACCCGTCTGGGTGTCCCCATTGGCGACTATGTAGGCGCTTTTAACGCTGCATTCTCCATGGCAGCCGCTCTGTATCATCGGGACCGCACTGGCGAGGGACAGCACATTGACCTTTCACTGCTGGACGGGATGGTATCCATGAACTCCACGCTGGAGGGCGCGGCCAATCTGGACACCCATCCGACCCGCTCAGGAAACCACTATTTAAACATGGCTCCCTATGGCGTCTACCAGGGGAAGGACGGCCAGAGCTGCGTCATCTCGGCCTATACCGGCGGCGCGTGGGTCAAGCTGTGCAATCTCATGGGAAAGCCGGAGCTGATCGAGGACCCCAGAACCGCCTCCAATGTCAGCCGAACCAAAAACATTGACTATCTTGTGGAGCAGGTGGAGAGCTGGCTCAAGACCTTTGACGATATTGGCGGGGCCATTCAAGTGATGGAGTCAGTTGGCATCGCCTGTTGCAAGATTAAGAATACTGACGAGGTCGTGGCCGACCAGAACCTCTGGGAACGGGGAACGATAGTCGAGGTGGAGACACCGCCCAGCTTCCAGGAGCACCGCACGGTGAAACGCCGCGGCACCTGGATTCATATGTCCAAAACCCCTGCGGTGCAAAAGCGCGCCCCCGATCTCGGAGAGGACAACTACCACTATCTGACCCAGTATGGCCTCACAAAAGAGGAAATCGATTCCATGCAGGCTCAGTGGGCGGAAAAGTTTAAGAAGCAGTGATCCAATATCCCTTTGTGTTCTGTATTGACTCAGTCTGGCGAAAAAGGAGGTGTTATCTTGTCTTATCAATATTTTAAGTGTTCCATTGCCGACGGGATTGCCGTATTCACCATCGACCGCCCAGAAGCCAGAAATGCGATGAATGCCGCATGTTGGGAGGAGGTCAATACCTTTTTCCAAGCGGTAGAGGACATGGACGAGGTCCGCACAGTCATTTTCACCGGGGCCGGAGAGAAAGTCTTCATTGCTGGAGGCGATCTGGCGGTTCTCCATAAACGCAGCGGGGTAGAGAATCTGCGCCCCGTCTGCAAGATCGCCCAGATTGCTTTGCAGCGGATCGAGGACTGCAATAAGCCCGTGATCTGTGCCATAAACGGACACGCCTTTGGCGGAGGGCTGGAAACTGCCATGGTCTGTGATATCCGCATTGCAGCAGACCATGCGAAGTTTGCCCTGCCGGAGACCAGCTTGGGTATCATTCCAGGCGCGGGCGGAACGCAGAGGCTGGCTCGCATTGTCGGGATCGGCAGGGCCAAGGAGATGATTCTGGCGGGCCGTACCCTGACAGCCCAGGAGGCGGTGGAGGCCGGTCTGGTGATGAAGGCGGTCCCACAGGACACGCTACTGAAGGAGGCAAAGGTGGTAGCCCAGAAGATCATGGAGCGCGGTCCGGTGGCCATTGCCGTTGCAAAGAAGCTGATCAATGCCTCCATGGACGTGGACCGCTATACGGGACAGGCTATGGAGAATTTGGGAAGCTGTTTTATCTATGGGACAAAAGATAAATATGAGGGAACGCTTTCCTTCCTCGAAAAACGCAAGCCAACCTATTGTGGAGAATAGTTCCAGAGAGGATGTGGTGAGTTGAAAAACAAGTATTTTGCAACGGCTAGAGAAGCGATTGACCAATTCGTCAAGGATGGGGATGTGATTGCCCTGGCCGGAGTATCCAACTCCTGCGTGGCGAAGGAGCTGTCCTTCGCACTGGAGGAGCGGTTTTTGGAGACAGGATCGCCCCGGGACTTGACAGTTCTCTCCATGTCGGCCCCTCTGGACGGTATGGATATGTACGCCCATGAGGGCATGACCTCCCGCGTGATCGTTGGACATTACAACAATAATACAAAACTCAAGGAGTTTGTCGCGGCGGGGAAATGCGCCTCCTATAACCTGCCCCAAGGACTGATGAGTATTCTGTACCGCAGTGCCAGTGCGGGTGAAAAGGGTCTGCTTACCAAGGTTGGTTTAGGCACCTTTGTCGATCCCCGCCAGCAGGGCGCGAAAATGAATGACTCCACCACCGAGGAACTGGTAGAGTTTGTCACCTTCCAGGGGGAGGAGTACCTCTGGTATCACGTTGTGCCTCCCGACGTCGCGTTTATCCGCGGCTCTGTGGCGGACGAAAAGGGCAACATCTCCCTGGAGGATGAGATGTACTGGGCGGATGCGCAGTATGTGGCGCGGGCGGCCAAGGCCAATCACGGCAAGGTCATCGTCCAGGTGCGGGACTATGTCAAGGCTGGCAGTCTGCCCGCCCATCGCGTTCAGATCCCCGGTATTCTGGTGGATGCCATTGTCACCACAAAGGATGTGGAGCAGTTCCACCGCATGACCCCAGGAACCGCGTTCAGCAAATATCTGCTGGGTGAGGAGAAGATGCCCACCAGCATGATCCAGTCCATGCCAAAGCCGCTGGATGAGCGCAAGATCATCGGCCGCCGGGCGGCCATGGAGGTTGGGCTGGGCATGAATGTCAACATCGGCTTTGGAATGCCTGAGATCGCCTCCGCCGTCTTGACTGAGGAGGGTGTGGCAGAACATATCACACTCTCGGTGGAACATGGTATTGTCGGCGGTGTGGCGGCGCCGGGAGAACGCTTTGCAGTCCATGTCAACTATGACGCGCTGGTGGACGCTCCCAGCCAGTTCGACTTCTACCATGCGGGCGGCCTGGATATTACCCTCCTGGGCAATGCCCAGACCTCTCCCAATGGAGATGTCAACGTACATAAATTTGGAAAACTGCCCACAGGAGTGGGCGGCTTCGTGGATATTGTGACCGCCACGAAAAAGATCGTCTTCTGCGGCACCTTGACCACCAAGGAGCTGAAGGAGCATGTGGAGGCCGGCAAGCTTGTCATCGATCAGGAGGGCAAGATTCGGAAGTTTGTCACCGGACTGCCGCAGATCACCTTTAATGCCAAGTACGCCCTAAAAAATGGCTGTAAAGTAGTCTATGTTACAGAACGCGCCGTATTTGAGCTGACGGAAGAAGGCATTCTGCTGACAGAGTACGCGCCTGGGCTGGATCTGCAGAGGGATATTCTCGATCAGATGGAGTTTAAGCCCCTGATCTCCCACCAGCTCAAGGAGATGGACGCCCGTATTTTCCAACCGGAGCCAATGGGTCTGCTGGAGAACCTGCTGGCCAATTGATCACAAGCTTTAAGGAGGAAACATCATGGCATACGATTACAAGCCCGCTGGGCGGTTTTTTGAGGACTGGAAGGTGGGCGACACCTTTGACACCGCCGCCCGGACCGTGACAGAAGCTGACATCGCCATTTTTGCCGGACTGTCCGGCGATTACAACCCCCTTCATACCAATGAAGAGTACGCAAAGGATACCATCCATAAAACCCGCATTGCCCATGGCGCCCTGATTGTAGCGATTGCCTCCGGCCTGCGCAACCAGACTCGTATTCTGGAGGGGACTACCATCGGCTTGGCCGGAATCACGGAAAAGTTCACCGCGCCTACCCGCGCGGGGGATACCATCCACTGCCACTGCGAGATTTTAAGCACCCGTGAGACCAAGAAGCCGGATCGGGGTCTGGTGGTCTATCGCTGCCAGACCATCAATCAGAACGATGTCGTGGTGGTCGACCAGGAGCTGACCGTCATGATCCGCCGCAAGCCCCAGGCATAACGACAGGCCCTGCCTGGAGGCAGATGCGCCTCCAGGCAGGGGCAAGAGGGATAGATAGAAGAGAGGCAGGCGGCGCCCGCTGTCTCGCAGATGCCGCCGTCCCTGCCCTGGATAGGGCAGACAGTCTTTGATTGGGAGAATACGCATGACGAGTAAGATGAAAAAAGATCTTCGCAATACCGCCATCGGAATTGCACTGTATGTCATCATCGGCTATTTGATTCCCCATTCTGAACCGTTGACCGATATGAGTATGCAGCTTCTGGGTATCTTTATCCAGACTATCTGGCTGTGGTCCACCGTTTCAATTTCCTGGCCCAGCCTGCTGGCCGTCTTTATGCTCGGCACCACCGGCTTCTGCTCCGGCACCACCGCCATTATGGAGTGCTTTGGCCATGGCATGGCCGTCTTTGTAGCCATTATGCTGCTGTTCAATGTGGCCATGAATGAGACCGGCCTGAGCCGCCGTATGGCCCTGTTTTTTATCACCCGCAAGTTCGTCAAGGGAAAGCCCTGGCTGACCATGTTTATGTTCTTCTTCTCCGTGTGGGCAGTGTCTGCGGTGGTGACCTCCTCCGCGGTATACGCCATGTTTATGAGCATCGGAGAAGAGATGCTGAATATGACCGACTGCAACGGGGAAGATGATGACCTGCCGGAAGCCATGTACTGCACCATGGCCTGGGTGGATCAAATCAACCAGGGGTCCACCCCCATGTCCCACACCAACGTGCTGCTGGCCATGAGTCTGAGCGCTAGCCTGCTGGGCTATGAGCCCAGCGTACTGATTGTCTGTGCCTGCGGACTGGCGGGTTGTTTCGCCCAGTTCCTGCTGATTTGGTTGGAGTTCCGCTTTTTACAGCGGCCCAACGTTCAGAAGATGGCCAACCTCGATATCGATAAGCTGCGCAGCTCCATCCCGCCCATGAGCAAGCGGGAGCGCAATGTCGGGATTGCCTTTATTATTTTGATTATCATGTGGGTTTTCCCGGAGACAATCATGAAAATTCCGGGCCTGCATGACTTTGGCGCCATGCTCAAGGGGCTGGGGACCTACGCACCTCCGCTACTGATCGTGGCCGCCTTGAGCATCATTCCCACAGAAGGCGCCCCGCTGCTGAACCTGAAGAAAGCGGCAGCCGCAATCAACTGGGACGCTTGGATGATGATGGCCGCCCTGATGGGCATGGCCAGCTTCCTGGGCAAGAGCGACTACGGCGTGATGCCCTGGCTGACCCAAGTCGTGGGCGGCTTTATGCAGAACCTGGGTGTCCCTGGACTTATCTTCTGCTGGATCGCCATTATATGGGTGGGCATACAGACCAACTTCATGTCCAATACGGCCTCTGCCACCATGTATAACGCATTTGTCCCCATTGCCTGTATCCTAGGCGGCTGTAATCCCCTGGCGGTGGGTATGTGCATCGGCATGATCTCAAATTCCGGCTTCATGATCCCCTCCGCGAATCCCGTTATGGGTGTATGCTGTAGTCTGCCCCAGGTGCGGATCAGCTACACACTCAAATATGGCGTAATCGCTTCCATCCTCTGCATCATCGCCGTCTGCTTTGTGGCGTATCCCATCTATGCAAGTGTTCTGCCAGCGATTACGACCCTTGTAAACTGACCAATTGGGTGTACAGACACCCAGCATATCATGATCAAAATTCGGATGGGTGGTTCCGCCATCTATCCGAATTTTGTCCATAGTTCAAAGAGGGAGGAAGGCTATGGGCCGTGTCAAAACGCAAAGATGCTCCATTCACTATGGGTGGATTATCGTATTGGCCTGCTTTTTTATCTCAGGCGGCGGGATTGGAATTTTGATCAATACCCTCGGTACATTTATTAAGCCAGTCAGCACTGCGATGGGCTACACCCGCGCACAGTACTCTATGGTGACATCTCTCTCCCACATCACAGCGATGATCACCTATCCGCTCTGGGGGTGGTATTTAAGGAAGCACTCCATCCGAAAGGCAATGCTGGTGACGGGGGCCTTGATTCCCATGCTCCTGTTGGGATTTTCTCTGTGCAGCCAACTCTGGCAATTTTATCTGTGTGCGCTCCTGCTGGGTATGATGACAGGCAGCTTTTCGACTCTGCCCGTTACGTCCCTTGTCAATGCGTGGTTTGATGACCTGCGGGGGACAGCCACCGGCCTTGGCTCCTGCGGCAGTGGATTGGCGATGGTGATGATCCCAGCGGTGTCTGCTGTGATTACCGCTTACGGCTGGCGTACCGCATATCGGTTTACGGGACTGACGTTCTTTCTTATCATCGAATTTTGCGCGATCCTGCTTTTGCGGGATAAACCCCAGGACAAGGGATTGCTACCCTATCGGAAAGCGGGTACGACAGAGGAGATAAGACCTGTCTGGGGGATCACACGGACGCAGGCGCTGAAAAGTACCTGCTTTTGGCTTTTTCTGCCCATTGCGTTTCTCTCCGGCGCGTGTAATACATCTATTACCAACCATATCTATGCTTATTTAACAGATCTGGGCTTTTCAACCGCCACAGCCTCTGTGATGGTCTCCCTGCAAATGCTGTTTCTTATGTTGAGCAAATTATCACTTGGGCTGATCTTTGACCGGCTTGGGCTGCGGGCTGGAATGCTATGCTCAATTTCCGCCTATGGACTTTCCGCAGTCTTCCTGTTTTTGGGGCGCGTCACGCCGCCGGTCATCTATTTGGGCCTGATCTGCGCTGGGATTGGCAGCGCCCTTCCTGCCATGAGCATGGCCTATACCACACGGCAGTTGTTTGGCAGCCGGGAGTACAGTGCAAATTGCAGCGTTGTATTGAGCGCTGTGTTTTTTGGCAATACGGTTGGAACCAGCTTCACCGGCTGGATTTATGACCGCTTTGGCTCCTATGCGCCAGCCTGGGGGATGGTGCTGTGTATGTCAACCACCATGGGCGTCTTATTTTTTGCCGTTCTCTCGGCCCATAGACGGCTACGGCTGACCTACCCTGACATCCCTATGTGGCACTAGAGAAAAGGCCTGCGGCTGAGATGGGCCGCAGGCGTGGACTACTTTTTCTTTTTGGAGGCGGGCGGTACAGATGTATTTGCATGGATCAGCAGAGCGGCGGCAGTTGTAAGGATAAAACCTGCAAGAAGGAGAAGTACAATGAATGGGAGCGGCAGGACTTTTGTAAATATACAGTACAACGCGGCTACAAAGGCGGCATATCCCGCAACACGGCAGAGAGAGATCAGAAGAGCAGATTGCTTTTTACGTGGGGAATTGTCTGGAGTTCGATTCTGTTTCATTGGAAACACCTCATTCTTCAGGGAGTGTTTGGATGGCGCGTTCTATCCATGCGATGGCCTCTGAGCCGGAAATGCTGTAGTCAGCAATGTCGGTCAACAGAGCGGTAAGAAAAGCGTTGAATGCATCAATACAGACACTGGATTCAAAATGATAGATCAAGGTATCTTCCTTTTGAGGACGCCTGTCTATCGCATAGACAGTTTTTGAATTTATCAACAAGGAAAGGGAGATGGCCTTTCGGCTGAGAACTGGGTTTGTATCCGTGAGAATGGAAAGCACCCAGCGGTGATCCTCCCTCAGCTTTTGGACCAGATCTGAGAGATGGCGCCTCCGAAGGTCAGGGGAGACGATGACCTCCCGGTAATCTACAACCATTCTTCCCTCATAGATATAATCTAACAGCGCACTTTTATAGATAATAATATGCTTTGGCGTGCGGTAGCCGGACTGCTGAAATTCGACCCAGTGCAGAGAGTTTCCCTGTCCGTGTTGATGGTTCAGCATCTCCAAAGTCTGGGCTTCCATATAGATGGGATACATCTTTGTCAACAGATATTTGTGTGTGTCCACCAGAGAGAAGTTCAAATCGTACCGGTGCTGGTAATAGCGTTCCGGCTCTATGACAGTTACCAGATCATATTTTTGAAAGCACTTGAGCTGTAGATTGGCGTAGGCCTGTTCGGTAACAGCTTTGTCCGTTGTGAGCAGAAATTGATTTTCCCCTGGAATGACCTCCTCCAAGTAGAGCAGTAAGAAATGGGAGTTGGTGACCAAAATATTTTGGGGAACTGGTTGGGTAATTTTTACAATTCTAGGCATTAATTTGTGGTGAAAATTTAACAGAAGTGTAATGGCCTTACAGGTAGAAAATTCGTGCTCTATCATATGGGATGGGTTTACAATTAATGTAAATTCAAGCGTTCCAGGGATGCGATCCAACAGATGCCGAAACTCGTCACCCCATTGAAGAAATTGTCGATAGAGCAGAGAGCCCTCCAAGGATGTGATGACAGATACGCCTCCATGGATTCCATGGGTGGCAGTCTCCAGGAATGGTAAAAGCTCCTTAAATGTCAGGGAAAAAAACGAATGATAGGAAAATAAGCGGCATTGCAGCGCCTCCTGAGCGGGGGTCGGTTTTGTATTGGCTCCCACCTGCTGCTCCAAATAACAGCGCCGCAAGAAATCTGATAAAATATGGATGCGCTCCACGGTATTGCTGGCGGTTGGCAGGTCAAACGTATAAATTAATTTCTCCCACATGGCAAGGTTGCAGTTTTTGATAAAAAATTCGCTGATCAAAAAGAGCAGATTTTCCCGGTTCTTGAGCGATGGTAGGGAAACACCGCTCTGCCAGCGGCTTACATAAGAGACATCATAACCCAGATGAGAGGCCAGATGTGCAATTTTCAGCTCGGACAGTTTTAGCAAAGTTTGTAGTGCATCACAGAATCGCAAAAGAATCATCCTTTTTATTCAAATTATACTATATATTGAAATAATGATATTTTATTTACGTCATTTATCACAACTACATTATATACTGTCACGTTACACATATCAATAGCAACAATTTAAACAATTTAATATCGGCCATTCTTCCAGTAAAATTGAAAAGGGTGGTCGATCATGCAAATAAAAACAAAATCACGCTTTGATTATTCGGAACGCTACCGCGATCTAGGGTGTGCGATCGCATATTATAGGAAGCGGAAACAGCTTACACAAGAACAGCTTGCAGACTGTATCAATATCAGCAGGCAGCATTTGGGCGCCATTGAAGCGCCTAATATGGTGCGCGCCATCTCCCTGGAGGTCGTTTTTCGTATTGCTACTGTGTTGGAAATTGAACCATATATTCTATTTAAATTTAATCCAGATAAATAGGAAAACGTCCGGTTGGGTCCTTTCCGCAAAAAAGGACAAAGGTAAGCTGAAAAAGCGGAATGAAAATGCAAATATGGACAGTTAAGCAGCAAAGCGGAGTGCGGTATAAAATTGGCAGGGACATCGGGCTATCGATGTGTTTTCCCCGCCGTATATGCCGCCACGGAAAACGAATTTGACTTTTGAACTCTGCGAGGCTTTTTTTGACAGTCTAAGGCCAGCACCCACAATCGGGTGCTGGCCTTACTGCTCTATTGGATGATCCATATTAACCGTTCTATTTTATTATTTCCATATGTACCGTTGATTTGCTAATTCCAAACTGCCGGGCGGCAGTTCGTACTGTTGCTTTGTTCTCTATGATGTAAAGGGCCAGCTGGCAGGCACGCTCCTCAATATTACCTTTCAAAGCCGCAACACTCCTATCAGGTATTCCTATATCAGGTATATGCGGCACAATTCTAGAATATTCTGTGCCTATTCAGTAAGATAGCATAGTCATACAGTACCAGCATGTCGAAGAAGGACATTCTTTTTTTTGACGTATCATTAGGATAAGGATATCCCTCCCTGGACAAACTGTTTTTGACAGACCAGGGAGGGATATTTGATGCAAAAACGATGGGTTCGATGCGCCGTAGCAGGGGGGGCCACTGGGCTGGCCAACGGATTTTTCGGAGGGGGTGGCGGGATGATCTTGGTGCCGCTGCTTACAGGGTGGTGCGGCCTGGATCAGCGCCGGGCCTTTGCCACCTCAATCGCCATTATCCTGCCCCTGTGTACCCTGTCTGCCACCATATATGCGGCGCGGGGAGCGTTGGATCTGGGGGCAGCGCTCCCCTATCTGGCAGGGGGGCTTGTAGGGGGCTTTGCAGGTGGGAAGCTGTTCCGTCGGGTCAAGCTTCCCTGGCTGAGACGGGGCTTTGCTCTACTGGTCCTCTATGGCGGGGTCAAGGCGTTATTCTTTTGAACGAGTGGTTTATTTCCCTGCTGGCCGGCGGGGCGACAGGCATTTTATCCGGCTTTGGCGTGGGAGGTGGGACCCTGCTCCTCCTCTATATGACGGCCTGGGCCGGTGTCCCTCAGACACAAGCCCAGGGAATTAATCTGCTCTACTTCCTTCCCGCAGCGGCCGCCTCTCTGCCTACCCACTGGAAGCAGGGATTTGTAGACAAGAAAGCGGTCCTTCCCGCAGTGTTGACTGGCTTGGCGGGGACGGGGCTGGCCGCATGGGTGGCTACCGGACTAGAGGTAGAGCTTCTCCGCCGTTGCTTTGGTGGATTTCTCCTCTATACTGGCCTCCGGGAGTTATTTCGCAGAGAAAATACTACTGGAGAATGATGTCTACCAGTTCCTTTCGGGTCAGATTTTTGAAGTAGTAATCCACCGAAACACCATCCAGGGCGGCCAGCAGAGCGGCCTCCTCTGGATGGCAGCCGATGAGGAGCTGGGCCAGCTCTTCTGGTTCTCCGCCGCTGAAGAAGTCGCCATAGGCGGTGAAAGCGGTGATAACCCCGTTTTCTACCGCGTAGCAGACCTCGATCTTACCACAGCCCTCTACCCGGCGCTCTTTCTGAATGCTGTAGCGGGGAGAGCGGCCGTAGTTCCAATCCCATGTATTGTACCGCTGATCCCGCAGAGCTTCTACGGCGGCGATCTCCTGGGGGGTGAAGGTATGCTGTTCCAAATGACGTTCCTCTACCATATAGGTCTTGAGTACCGACCAGAAACCTGCAATATCCAAGTCTCCCTTGACATAGGGCTTCACATTGGTCACACGGCTGCGGACCGACTGGATACCCTTGGATTCGATTTTATCCTTGGGGACATTCAAGGCGGAGGCCATCACGGAAAGATTGGAGTCGAACATAATCGTTCCATGGTGCATAATACGGCCCTGCTTGACGTATTGGGCGTTGCCAGAGAATTTTTGGCCGTCAATGGTGATATCGTTACGGCCTGAGATCTCAGCATGTATCCCCAGGTGTTCCAAGGCCTTGACCACTGGAATACAGAACGCCTGCAGGTCAATTCCCTCGTTGACCCCAGCATCGGTGATAAAAGTAAAATTGATATTACCCAGGTCATGGTAAACCGCGCCGCCGCCGGAGAGCCTGCGGATGACTTTGATGCCGTGCTCCTTGACATAGGCCGCGTTGATCTCGGCGGCCGTATTTTGGTACTTACCGACAATGATTGCATTGTCGTTCTGCCACAGCATAAAGTAGGAGCGATCCCGGGGCATTTGGTCATAAACATACTGCTCTAAGGCTAGGTTAAAGGCGGGGTCGGTACGGGAACTTTCTAGATAAACAAGGTTCATTTTACGTCTCCTTCCAGTTTTATGACAATTTGCATGATGAAAGTCTATCCGCTCCCCGACTGGGGAGCAGAGCATTTCGTAGGTTGTACTAGGTGGGGGTGTCACCTTCTTAAAGCATAGCATATTTATGGGGATTTGGATACTACTTGAGAAAAAATTTTTCCGGCTGTAGGTAATATAATGATTGTGATACAAGAAGAGATAAAAGGATAGCGAATAGGAGCGGCCTGTGGTATGGTAAAGTTGCTCAGACCAAACCGAGAGGCAGGTGCCACCTATTTGCTATGCGCAGAAACACGAAGTCACGAAAGCGGCCATCTGCCACCACACTAACGGGCAGTACATCTACCGCTGAAGCAGGCCAAGCTCATCCAGGACATGCGACGCAGGAACCAAACACACCAAGACACAATGGTAAAGTGGAGCGCAGTCACCGCAAGGACAATGAATATTTCTATGCCTCCCACAAGTTCTTTTCCTTCCGGGATTTCCAAAAGCAGTTTGCCATTAGGCAGCGTCAATGCAACCACTTCCCTATCCGTCCACTTGCCTGGCATTCTCCTTTCCAGGCTCTGGCTGATTTTGTTTCACATCATTGACAAACCTACAAGCGCCTTATATCCCCATGCCTAAAGACAGGGGCTTTACGGCACACCTGGTAAAAATAATGGCAGTCAATTGGGTTCCATCTCCCTTTCCAGGGATGTGAAAACCGGCAATTTTAAAAATAGGCAAGCATGGTCTCAGGAAAAGGACCGTACTTGCCTATTTTTTATCTTATGGTTCGGCCCAATTCCGGCTTCGACCCACCGCCTTGTGCCAGCTTTCCAGCAGAGCTTTCCGATGTGCCTCCTCCATCTGAGGCTGGAAGGAGGTGTCGCACATCCAGAGCTGCTTGAGCTCGTCGGTGTTTTTCCACACCCCGGTGGCCAGCCCCGCCAGATAGGCTGCGCCCAAGGCGGTGGTCTCCCGGATGGCAGGACGGCGGACCTCCCGGCAGATGATATCCGCCTGGAACTGCATCAGGAATTGGTCCCGGCTGGCCCCGCCGTCAGCCCGCAGGACCTGGAGCGGAAGTCCGGTATCCGCCTCCATGGCCTGGACCAGGTCAGCCACCTGATAGGCGATGGACTCCTGGGCCGCTCGGATGATATGCTCCCGCTTGGTCCCTCTGGTCAGCCCCACAATGACGCCTCTGGCGTACATATCCCAGTAAGGCGCACCCAGGCCGGTAAAGGCGGGGACAAAGTAGACCCCACCGTTGTCGGGGACTTTTTGGGCGTAGTACTCCGCGTCCCGGCTATCATTGAAGAAGCGCAGCTCATCCCGCAGCCACTGGATAACCGCTCCGCCCACAAAGACCGAGCCCTCCAGCGCGTATTGCACACCTCCGTCCAGTCCGATGGCGATGGTGGTCAACAGGCCATGGCTGCTCTGGCAGGGTTTTTTTCCGGTGTTCATCAGCAGGAAACAGCCCGTGCCGTAGGTATTCTTGGCGTCTCCGGGCTGAAAGCAGGTCTGGCCGAAGAGGGCGGCTTGCTGGTCGCCCGCCATTCCGGCAATGGGGACCTTGACCCCCTGTATCTCGGTCTCGCCGTAGATCTCACTGCTGGAGCGCACCTGGGGCAGCATTTCCCGCGGAATATCCAGGGCCTTTAAAAGGGTATCGTCCCAGTCCAGGGTGTGGATGTTGTAGAGCATGGTCCGGGAGGCATTGGTGTAATCGGTCACATGGACCGCCCCGCCGGTGAGCTTCCACACCAGCCAGCTCTCCACCGTACCGAAGAGGAGCTCTCCCCGCCGGGCCCGCTCGCGGGCGCCCTCCACATGGTCCAAAATCCACTTGATTTTGGTGGCGGAGAAATAGGCGTCCGGCACAAGCCCTGTCACGGCTTGAATATGCCCACCAAGTCCATCGGCCAAGAGCCGATCCACCAGTTCTGCTGTCCGGCGGCACTGCCAGACAATGGCGTTGCAGATGGGCCGCCCGGTCTCCCTGTCCCATATAACGGTGGTCTCCCGCTGGTTGGTAATCCCGATGCCGTCAATCTCTCCGGGCTGGACCCCGGATTGGGCGATGACCTCCATCATCACCGCATACTGAGAGGACCAGATCTCCATGGCGTCATGCTCCACCCAGCCCTGCCGGGGATAGATCTGGGTAAATTCCTTCTGACTGATCCCCAAAATATTCTGTTCGTGGTCAAAGAGAATGGCCCTGGAGCTGGTGGTCCCCTGGTCCAAGGCGAGGATGTAACGTCCCATACACTGGCCTCCTATCCGACAGCAAGCTTCAAAATTGCTGACACTGATTTCCCACCTCCCCTCCGGGAGGGGGAACATTGACTGCCGCTATTTTTGCAGATTGCTCTCTATATCCCTCGTGGCGATCAGGTCCGCCTGTGTGCCGCAGATGTCCGCCACAATCACCTGTCCAGACCGGACAGGCGCTGTCAGCGTCACCTGATTCAGCGCCTCCATGACGGCCCCGATCTGTTCTTTGGGGACAGCCCGGTCTGTCTTGACAGGACAGCGGGGATGGGCGCCTCCAATACAACGCACAGTCGATGTCACCACACGGGTGGGATGGGTCAGCTCCATTTTACCATACTCCGCCCCACGGGGGCACTGGTTTCCGGTGACAGACCAATCCTTTTCCTCGTCTATCTTCAAGTGGCAGCCCTTGGGACAGACAATACAAATCAGCTCTCTCATGTCGCCTCCTGGACGGATACCGTCAGTGTACCAGCCGCTCGCTCCAACAGGGCCTTGGTCAAAACGATCTGCACCATCTCCCCTGGGGCCAGATGATCCCGGTGGAAGGTGGCCAGGGTTTCCTCCCCACAGGTGAGAGTCAACCCGCGCTCACGGTAGACCTGGTTGACGCGTAAAAAGAGTGGGCACGCTTTTTCCACTTGATCGGGGTGGATACGCTGGGGAACAGTATAGGTGACGCCGTTCCCTGCCTGGACCTCCAGCACGGGGACGGCCTTTTGTCCGCTTAAGACATACCGGGCGGCGGCCTCTCCGGCCCGCTGGCTCTCGGCGGTGACAAAATCTACAAGGTCGTGGACATGGACCACATTCCCGCAGGCAAACACCCCAGGTTGAGAGGTCTCCATGGTCTCGCACACCACCGCTCCCCCTGTCCGGCCGTCCATCTCAATCCCCGCCTGCCGGGTGAGCTCGTTTTCTGGAATAAGCCCCACGGACAGCAGCAGCGTGTCACAGTCAAAGACCTGCTCGGTGCCGGGGATCGGGGTACGCGTCTCGTCTACCCGGGCAATCACCACCTGCTCCACCCGGCTTTTCCCTCGGATTTCCGTCACCGTATGAGAGAGGTACAGGGGGATGTCGTAGTCGGACAGGCACTGGACAATGTTTCGGTTGAGTCCGTTGGAATAGGGCATCAGCTCCACACAGGCCAGGACCTTGGCACCCTCCAGTGTCATACGGCGGGCCATAATCAGACCAATATCTCCGCTGCCCAGGATAACCACCCGCTTTCCTGGCAGCCAGCCCTCTATGTTGACATAGCGCTGGGCAGTCCCTGCGGTAAAAATCCCGGCGGGCCGGGTGCCGGGGATGCCAATGGCCCCTCTGGGCCGTTCCCTGCACCCCATGGCCAAAATAATAGCCTTCGCCTGCTCTATCCGGTAGCCAGTGGAGGCCCCCACCATATGGACTGTCCGGTTCTCCGCAATATCCAGCACCATGGTGTCCAGCAGAACTTCCACGCCGGTCTGTCTCAGCTTCTGGATAAACCGCCCGGCATACTCCGGGCCGGTCAGCTCCTCCTTGAAGTGGTGGAGACCGAAGCCGTTGTGGATGCATTGGTTTAGAATCCCGCCCAGCTCCCGCTCCCGCTCCACCAGGAGGATACGCCGCAGGCCCTTTTCCCAGGCGGTACAGGCCGCGGCCAATCCAGCCGGGCCGCCTCCAATGACAATCAGGTCGTACACGACGTATCCCTCCCTTTGGTCTCACAGGCCAGCAGCCAGGTCCCGGCCCTATCCTGCAAAATCTCCTGGGGGGATTGCTGCCACGCCTTGGCCAGAAGCTCCACCACACGGGGACTGCAAAAGCCCCCCTGGCAGCGGCCCATCCCCGTGTTGACCCGGCGCTTGACGCCGTCTACCGACTGGGGTGGAATGACAGAGTGGAGCGCGTCTAAAATCTCCCCCTCTGTAACCGTCTCACAGCGGCAGACCACCCGGCCATAGGCCGGATTCTGGGCCACTAGGGCGGCCCTCTCTCCGGCGGAGCGCTGATGGAAGCAGATATGACTGCGGCTGGAGAGAAAGGAGGTCTTCTGCTTAAGAGAGAGCCCTGCGCGCTTCAACAGCTCCACCGCATACTCCGCAATGGCCGGAGCTGCGGACAGGCCAGGGGAACAGATCCCTGCCAGGTCGATGAAGTGCGGCGCGGCCTCTTCCAGCACAAAATCCCCGGTGTCTGCCACCGCTCGAACCCCCGCAAAGTTGCGGATCGACTGGCGGAAAGCGAGGGAGGGGACCGATTGAGCGGCCGCCTTGCGCACAGCATCTAAGCCCTCAGCAGTCACCGAGACATCACAGCCGGAGACAGGGATAGCGTCTGGGCCGACGATGAGATTGCCGTGGACGGTCGGGGCCACTAGGACTCCCTTGCCCATGGCGTTGGGGCACTGGAAAATGATCCTTCCAACCCGGCCCCCCTCGCTCTTGTCCAACAGATCGTACTGGCCCCGGACAGGGTGGATGGTAAAGGTATGGGGGGCGGCCAGCGCGTGAACCGTCTGGGCGTCTACCCCTGCGGCGTTGAGGATGTACCGGGCCTTCACAGCGTCCCCCTGGGCGGTGTGAACCAGCCAGCCGTCCCCTGTCTGCTCCAAGCCGGTGACGGCGGTATTTAAATGTAGCTGTACTCCGTTGCGCACCGCGGTCTCTGCCAGAGCCAGACAGTAGGTCCAGGGGAGGCAGAGGGCAGCCGTGGGTGCGTGAAGGGCGGCAGTAACCCGGTCCGAGAGATTCGGCTCCATGGTTCTGGCCTGTTCTCCTGTGAGAATGGTCAGGTGTGGCACCCCATTTTCGATCCCCTGCCGGTAGAGCCGCTCCACAATGGCGTTCTCCTCCTCGGAGAACGCCAGAACCAGAGAGCCACAGGGCTGATACGGGACCGCCAGCGCCTTGCACAGTGTCTGGGCCAGAGCCGAACCCCGCACGTTGAGCTTGGCCATGAGGGTCCCCGGCTTAGGGTCATACCCCGCGTGGAGGATGGCGGAATTGGCGCGGGTGGTCCCGGTGGCCACATCATTTTCCCGCTCTAAAATGCCTACCTTGAGCTGGTATTTGGACAACTCAAAGGCGGCAGCTGCACCGGTAATTCCGCAGCCTATGATCAGGACATCATAGTTCATACTCAATTTCTGCTGGTTGATAGCGACTCCTCCTTGTTCTTATTGTCCAAATCAAGTGTGGCTTTGTATGGATGGTATAGCGCTATTATAAAACAGGACGTTCCATTTTGCAAACACGCATGGACTGCGCGCCAAACGATAGTACGCTCCAAAATTGCTGACACCGTTTCCCCCCTCCCTTCCTGGGAGGGGGGAAACAATTGACTGTCCTTGTTTTTGCGGATTGCTATCTTTTAATCCACGGGTATCCGGATCTTATCAGCGGCCAGCGCGCCCCCCTCCGCCCAGTCTGTTTTCGCGAAGTCCTGGAAGGTGACCACGACGCTCTCCGTCGGGACCTTTGCAATGTCCACCATATCCTGGGTCAGCTTTTCCGCCAGGGCTCTTTTTTGCTCCACACTCCTGCCCTCCCAGAGTAATACATGGATCACAGGCATCTGTTCTGCCTCCTTTTACAGTCTATTGATTCGCCGCAGAGAGCAGCTTTCCCCGCTGATAAATCAGTGCTGTCTCTACCAGCTTTCGTGAGAGCCCCAGTACGGTCTCCATGCCAAGCGCATCATCTTCGCGGCAGAGTTCCTTTTTATCCTGGGACCACACCTTTCCACCGATATACCCTCTGCTCTCCCCGCTGACAATGTTCATCCCTCTGGACATCATCATGTGGATTAAAATGGTGTCTGCGGCCTCTTCGCCTCCGTTTCTGGTTCCCCCAACCGCCACGGCAGCCCCCAGCTTGGAGCACAGCCGTTCCGGTGTCAGGGCGCTGACAGGGCGCAGACGGCTGAAAAAGGCCATGAGCTGGGGCGTAATAGCATGTACATAGACCGGCGTACCGATGAGATAGGCGTCTGCCTGGAGAAATCGCTCGGTCAAGGCCGGCATGTCATCCCGAAAGATACAATCACAGTGATTCTTTTTACAGTAATCACAGCCCTCACAGGGACGGATCTGTTTGCCTGCCAGAGAGATGTAATCGGTCTCCACCCCTGGGTATTTCGCCATGAGTTGCAGTCCGGCCTGGATCACCGCCTCTGTTGCGCCATGTCTGGGACTACCGCTTAAACCGACAACCTTCAGCATAGCTCCTCCTTTGGGCTCAACGGGTGATGGTGACGCCGGTATAGTCCAGCGTCGAATTGGGAATGGAGGGATAGGGCTGCTTTACGGTGACGGTAATTTCATAGATGGGAGTGGGGCGGTTGAGGGCGTGAAGCTCGTCGACAATGCGCTGGGCCACCCGCTGGATGGTGTTGTGATGCTCGCCGGTGATCACTTTCTGTGTCACCACAAACAGATCGGTATAGGTCAAACCGCTGGTCAGCATGTCCTCCTGAAATTGATTGCTCATGTCCAGATGGACCACAATATCCACCTGAAAAATCTGACCAACGCTCTTTTGGTCCTCCGTCAGACCGTGATTGCCCCAAAAAGTCATCCCTTTTGCTTCCAAAATATCAATACACTCCATGGTGTTTCCTCCCATTTCTTTCAATCAGAATTTGCGTGTAATGGTGACGCCGCACCTGCCGTCCAGAATGAAACCACCGCCGCCTACGACATTCTTGCAGTCCCGATAGAAGGGGCACATCGCCTTGCAGGCCCCTACCGTGACCTCCACCACCTCCGGATGTGCCTTTTGAATCTCCAGGATGATATCCAGGGCCAGGGTCTGCATCAAATTATAGCGGCGCTGGGTGGTCACCCGCTCCATGATCTCGTAGACCTCCTGGCAGTTCAGGCAGCCGGAGATATCGTCCTGCTGGCACGCCTTGGACTGGTCCAGCGTGACCTCTGTGTCAATCACAAAACGCTGGCCTTGATTGATCTGGTCTTGGGTGGCGCCGTGGTAGGCGTAGAAAACAGCGCCTTTGACCAAGAGCTTATCTGTATTGTGCTTCATCGTTTCTAACTCCTTTTGCGGAAGGGACCGCAGTCCTTCCTTTATTTTTCTCCCTTGATAAAGGGCTTTCCCATGGCGAAGGGGGGCTCCGATTTGCCGATGACTCCATTGACCACCAGCATGGTCAGGATATAGGGCAGCATACAGAGGAACTGGTAGGGAATATGGAAGCCGTCCATTTGCAGGCGCATCTGTACCGCCTCCCCGCAGCCGAACAACAGGCCGGCCAGGAGGATGCCGAAGGGATTCCATTTGCCCACCGTCACCACACCCCAGGCCAGATAACCCCGGCCCGCTGTCATGTTCTCCTGAAAGGTCGACAGAGAGCCGATAGAGAGAGCCGCGCCCGCCAGCCCGCCCAGCAGGCCGGAGATCACCACTGCTTTCCACCGCAGGTGGTTGACATGGATCCCCAGGGAATCTGCTGCCGCCGGATGGTCTCCCACTGCGCGCATATTGAGGCCGAACGGGGTTTTGTAGATTACAAACCAGCTCACCACAATCACACCGTACATGATGTAGGTCAGGGGGTGCTGGTAAAAGAGCATCTGTCCAATCAGCGGCAGGCGGGAGAGCCCAGGAATCGCAACGGGAGAAAAGGCCGCCACCTTGGTGGGCTGTCCCGCGGCGCCATAGATCATGCTGGACAGGAAGATAGACAGCCCCAGTCCCAGGACATTGACGCCGGTTCCCGCCACCACCTGGTTGACCTTGGTCTCAATGCTGGCAAATCCGAGCACCAGCGCCATGGACAGTCCGCCCAGCATCCCGAACAGGGCGCCTCCCCAGGCGCTGCCGGTCAGCCAGGAGCCATAGCACCCCATACAGGCTCCCATGATCATAATGCCCTCCAGAGAGAAATTCAGGACGGCCACTTTGGCGGTATACATTCCGCCCAGTGCGGCTAAAATCAGCGGTGTCGCATACCCCATCACAGACTTCAGCATCACTTCCAGCGCTTCCAGTGACATTTAAGACTCCGCCCCCTTCCGATGGTTCTTCTTGGGCCGTCCTCTCTGGAGGAGCAGAAGGAATTTGTCCTTAAAATAGTGATCCATCAGCACAAGGCAGATGATCAGCCCCTGTATGACCGAGACCAGAGAGGTTGGCACCTGGAGGGTCCGCTGCATATTCCCCGATCCGCTGCGCAGGGCCGCCAGGGCAAAGGCTGACACAATGACCCCAGCGGGGTGGTTCTTCCCCAAGAGAGAGACCGCAATCCCATCAAAGCCGACATTGTTGGAAAAGCCGGTGATACAGCGGTACTGCACCGCCAGAATCTCAACCGCTCCGGCCAGGCCGGAGAAAAAGCCGTGCAGCGCCATGGCCAGGACGATGTTGCGCTGGATGGGGATTCCAACATACCTGGCTGCGTTCCGGTTATAGCCCACCACCCGGAGCTGGTAGCCAGTCGGCGTCCGCCAGAGCAGCCAGTACACCAGGATGGACAGCAACAGCGCCATGACAATCCCCCAGTGTGCCCGCGAGCCAGACATCATGGTTGGAATCTGCGTATTGAGGGGGACCTGCGCCGACTGGGGATAGAAGCCATTCGGGTCCTTGATGACATCGGTGAGCATCCAGGAGAGAAAATAGGTTGCGATGTAGTTCATCATTACGGTGTTCACCAGCTCGCTGGTGTTCATTTTGGCCTTTAAAAGACCGGGAATGGCGGCCCAGATCGCCCCTCCCAGTCCCCCTGCCAAGAGGCAGAGCGGAATGGCGAGGAAGAGGGGGACCGTGCTGGGTAGAGAGAGTGCCGCCACCGAGCAGGTGACACCTCCGACAATAATCTGTCCCTCTGCACCTACCGAGCTCAGGCCGGATCGGAAGGTTATGGTAAGGCCAAGACCGGTCAGCAGCAGCGGACACATCATCACCAGAGTTTCGCCAAACATCCGTTTTGAGCCAAAAGCACCCACCAAAATTTCCCCGAAAGCCGACCAGGGACTCGTCCCCGTGCAGGCGATCAGCACGGAGGAGATCAGCAGCACCAGAAGCAGGGTAATCCCTGTACCGGAAAACGCACTGCCGGCTTTGCGGAGGCTGCGCAAAGCGGCGTTCGGTTTGGAAGCATGATTCATAAGCGGCCCCCTACCCTTCCAGCGACTGGCCGCCCATCAGCAGGCCAATCTGTGTATATGTGATTTCTCCAGGTCGAAAACACCCCATAAACTGTCCCTCAAACAAGACATAGATTCTGTCACAGATGGATAACAGCTCGTCCAGATCGGCAGAGACCACCAAGATCCCCTTGCCCTTGTTGCGCGCGTCAATTAAGTTCTGATGCACAAAGTCTGTGGCGCCAATGTCCAGCCCGCGTACCGGCTGCATGGCCAGAATGAAATCGGGCTCTCTGGAGAACTCTCTGGCCACGACGGCCTTTTGCTGGTTGCCGCCGGAGAGGGTCTTGATGAGCGGGTGGGTCAGGGGCGGGCGGATGTCAAAGTCTTCAATGAGCTTTTGGGCGTATTGATGGACCTCCTTGGGGTAAAAGATCCCCTTGCGTGTAAAGGGTGGCTGGGCATAGCTATCCAAAATGAGATTTTCCTCAATAGAAAAATCGGGAACAATTGCGTTTTGAATCCGGTCCTCCGGGATATGGGCGATTCCCTTTTGCAGGCGGAGCTGGGTTTTGACGCCGGTCAGGTCCTCCCCCTTGTACAGGATGGTACCGCTGTCCGCCCCCTTAACGCCGATGAGCACATCGCCCAATTCACTCTGTCCATTACCGTCTACACCGGCGATCCCCACAATTTCGCCCCCGTGGACCTCCAAATTGATGCGCTTTAAGCTGGTAGCCCTGGTCTTTCCCGTGGTGCAGATGTCCTTGAGGGAGAGCATCACGGGGCCGTGCTGTTCGGGCAGGGTCCCATAGTCGGTGTGGATCTCCCGCCCCACCATCAGGTTGGCCAGAGTCTCTTTGGTGACCCCCTGGGCCTCCACCGTTGCGACCTTTTTTCCGTTGCGCAGCACGGTAATCCGATCGGCGATCCGTTCCACTTCCCACAGCTTATGGCTGATGAAAATGACTGATTTCCCGCTCTGCTTAAATAACAGCAGGGTTTGAATCAATTCTTCTACTTCGGTTGGGGTGAGTACGGCGGTGGGCTCATCAAAGATAAGGATGTTGGCATCCCGATAGAGCACTTTAATAATCTCTACCTTTTGCTGCACCCCAACACTTAAATCTCGAATTTTAGCGTTGATGTCAATGTTAAAATGGTATTGGTCGCACAGGGCCTGCACACCGGCCTTGGCCTCATGCAGGCCGATGCGCAGCCTGCTCTTGCTCATGCCGAGCACGACATTTTCTAATACAGTCAGACGGGGCGCCAGCATAAAGTGCTGGTGTACCATGCCTATCCCGTTCCGGATGGCGTCGTTGGGGTCCTTGAAGCGGACCGTTTTCCCATCGATCAGGATGCTGCCCTCCTCCGGTTCGTACAGGCCATAGACAACATTCATCAGGGTGGATTTCCCCGCACCATTCTCCCCCAGCAGGGCATGGATCTCCCCTTTTTGGAGCTCAAAATCGACGTTGCTGTTTGCCAAAACATTGGGGAAGCGCTTTGTAATCCCCTTTAGTTCCAGAACAGGAATACTCATGACCGCCTACCTCAAACAAGTTATTGATAAAATGGATTTCTTACCTGCCTTCGCCCCCGGAGGGAGTACTAGGTCTCGTCATAGCAGGATTTGGGGCAGATGCCGTCCTTGACAAGGGAGCCGTCCTCCAATCCAGCGATGATGGTATCAATGGTATCCATTGCGCCCTCCGGCAGCCAGCTCTCATGACCGTGCCAGTCGGACAGCGCAATCGAAGTGGACTCAATCCCGACAACTTCAACGCCGCCTGTAAAAGACCCTTCTATCACATCCTGGATCACGTCCAGGGCAAGCTGGCCCTGGCTTTGGATGATGGAGACCAGGATCAGATCGGGGGCAGTATCGTACATATCAGAGGTCGCGCCCACTGCGGCAACCTTCTTTCCTGCGTCGTTGGCCTCCTCAATGGCCTCATAGGCGCCCAAGGCGGCGGCGTTGGCCGAGCAGTAGATCATATCAGCGCCGGAGGCGATTGCGGCCGCCGTCATTTCCTTTGCCTTTGCGGAGTCTGTCCAAGACTCAATATAACCGGTGATGACATTGCAGTCCGGGTTGACATACTTGGCGCCGGCCTCGAAAGCGTTGACCGCGTCAACCACATGGGGGAAGGACATGCCCGCCACAATGGAGACCACATTGGTCTCTGACTTCAGCGCTGAGATAGCGCCCGCCAAAAAGCCCACATGGGGGGTATAATGCCGGTAGGAGGCCGCGTTAGAGCCGTTGCCCTCCGAACCGCCGATGATGGCAAACTTGGTCTCCGGGAATTCCTTCGCCACACTCATAATAGCGTCGTTAAAGTCATAGCCATTGGCAATCAGCAGGTCGTAGCCCTTGTCAGCGTAGTCCTGAACTGCCCGCTGCATATCGGCCAGGGCGATGGACTCGGTAAAGGCGATATCAATTCCGTACAGCTCCTTGGCCTGCTCTGCGGCTTCGTACATCTGCTGGTTGTAGCTGGCGTCGTTGATGGTTCCGGTCAGCAGGAGGGCGACGCGCAGCGCGTCATTTTCCGGCGGACTGCTGCTCCCCGCGCTCTCTGTGGGGGCGGGATTTTTGCTGCATCCGGCCAGGATGCCGGCAATGAGCACAAGGGCTAGAGCAAGGGACAAACGCTTTTTCATGATAACTCCTCCATTTCTAAATGAAATCCTAAAAAAACAGCACCTGCTGGGTCAACAAAAATCGGGGCATGTCCCAAAAATCGCACACCGTGGGGCGTATTGGCAGGGAGCAAACAGAGCCTAAAAATCCCTGGTCAAGGTGACGCCAATCCGATCCCGAACGATCCCGCCGCCGCCCGGAACTTGACAACAGTCTCGATACAGGACGCAGGACGCCTTACAGGCGCCGATGGTGACGCGCTTTACCTTTGGATATCTCGCTTTTATCTCCTCAATGATGGCCAAGGCCAGGGTCTGCATCAGATGATATCTTCTGCGGGTTGTCACCTCCTCCAAGATCTGATAGAGTTCCCCGCAGTCCAGGCATCCGGCCATTGTGTCCTGTTCGCAGGCCTGGGACATGTCCTGTGTCACACTGGCGTCGATGATAAAACGCTGACCCTGTCGGATTTGAGGCTGTGTGGCGCCGTGATAGGCGTAAAATACTGCATTTTTGACCAAAATCGTGTCACAATAGACTCCCATCGCAGATCCTCCTCCCCGGTGCTACCGGGCCAGCCGGAAGATCGCTACAATATCCTCGGTATTGAGCTGCTTTACCCAGCCGACACTGCCATCTGGATGGACCTTGCGCACCCGTTTTGCCATGCGACAGAAATCTTCCTCAGTCAGAGCAGGGACACCCTCCAGCTCACCCAGCCGCACCGGCGCGCCCAGGCTACGGAGGAAGTCCTCCAGCCGGGCAATGCCGGTTTGGATGACCGTGTCCTGGTCGCCGCTTGGCGCCACCTGCATCACAACGGTGGCCCAGCGGTAGAACAGGGGGAGATTTTCCCGGTAGACATATTTCATCCAGGCGGGGATGATCACCGCCAGACCCGCGCCGTGGGTGACATTATAATCACCGGAGAGCTCATGCTCAATAAAATGGGAGGCCCAATCCCCGGTACGGCCAATCCCTGTCAGTCCGTTGTGTGAGAGGGAGGAGGCGAGCATCAAGCTGGCTCTGGCCTCATAGTCGTCGGGATGCTCCAGCAAGATTTTGCCACAGGTCATACAGGTAAAGAAAATCGCCTCTGCCAGACGATTGGTCAGCTCATTACCCCCTATTTCCGGTGTAAAGTAGCGCTCCATCGAGTGGGACATGATATCAATGATGCCGTAGGCGGTCTGTTTTGGCGGCAGGCTCATGGTCAGCATGGGGTTTTCAATGGCAAACACCGGACGGTTGATGTCGTTGTCGCAAAAGCGTTTGAGATTCTCGTCCGCCTTTGTGATTACACAGCTGTTGGAGGCCTCACTCCCGGTGGCGGCAATGGTGAGCACCACACCAATGGGGGTGCTTTTTTCCGGGATCGCGTGGGGGATACTGTCCTCCTCCACAAAGAAATCCCAGACATCCCCCTCATAGGGCAGTCCCATTGCGATGGCCTTGGTTGAGTCAATCACACTCCCGCCGCCCACGGCCAGCAAAAAGTCAACTCCCTCCTGCCGGCACAGGGAAATCCCTTGGTACACCAGCTCCAGATGTGGATTGGGGACGACACCGCCCAGCTCCACGACCTCCAACCCCTCCGCCTGAAGCGCGGCGGAAATTTCATCGACCAGGCCGCATTGCTTGACGTACCCGCTGTCATGGTGGAGCAGGACCTTATGCCCGCCGTAGGCGCAGACCCACTTTCCAGCCTGCTGATGGGTATTTGCGCCAATAATCAGGCGTGTAGGGCTTAAAAATGTACTATTCAGCATCGAAATATCCCCTTTTTTGTGGTATAAATGGACTTAAAATTTATTTAGGAATATATAAGGAAGTAATTTTGATTTCATTATACCACCCTCTGTTGCAAAGTCAAGCTTGAAGCCTCTGTCTTTTATTCTTTTGTACAATATCACAATTAATATCTGAAAAATCGACCTTAAGGAAGCGCTATTTTCAATTAAAGAATATTTAAGGAAGTAAAGTAGTGCTGGATTTTCGGGCAGATCATGGTACAATAGGAGAGAGCCGCTATAAGCTGTCGAACAAACAGTGCGGTGTCCGCACCGCGGCCCGCTCGAAATAGAGAGGAGAGCGTACCATGAGCTATCAAATCGCCATTTTGGCAACCGATTTTATCAAGCCACAGATTGAAGCCTGCCTTTCTAAGCTGCATTTAGACTGTGACTACCGCATTTACTCGTACCGTCCATTTGAGCTGGACATTGCCCAGGTCTACCGAACCATCCCAGAGGAGGTGGACGGTGTATTGACGTGCAGCACCCTGTTTGCCCAGGTACTCCAGAGCGCCTTTCCCCATGAGCGCCGCGTGATCCTCCCCTTTGACATTGACGATGCCGCCCTCTTCCGTCTTTACGTCAAGCTGCTGGACGCGGGTCAGCTCAAGGATCTGTCCAGAATCCACTCGGATTTTCTGGAGGGCTTCCAGGTAGACCTTCATACCTTTCTGACCATGGAGCACGACATCCCCCTCTCGGACACCATGCGCATGGACCCCAGCCGCTGCAGCGTAGAGGCCCTACAGCAGCTGGAGCAGGAGCAGTACCAAAAGCTACTTCAGATCTGGAATACCAACCAGGTCGATTTTATTATTACTCGCTTCAGCGAATTAGTGCCCACACTGCGGGGAAAAGGGGTCCCAATTTTCTACCCCTATCCCAATTTGGACAGCATCAAACGGGCCTGCAGCCAGCTGTTGCACGACATTGAGCTGCAAAAAATGCAGGAAAATCTGCCCTCTGCCATCCATATCAACATCTGGACCTCGGAGCCTGGCAATGTTACGAAGGCCGCTTTTGAACAGCGCTGTGCCGCCCTGCAAAAGGCCCTTGGACAACTGATTGGAGATGCGCTGGACCATGTAGTCCAGCGGCAACATTTTGGATTTGAAATTTTAACCAGCCGGAAAACCGTTGTCCAATATACCGAAAATTTTACTCAGTGTCATATCAGCGCCTTTCTCGCCCAGCACCTAGATTTTAAAACTTATATTGGTTATGGAATCGGACAGGATATCTATCAGGCGCGGTTAAACGCGATTCATGCTGTACGGGAGGCGGATATCACAGGACGCAGCCATCTGATCAACGAAAAGGAGGAGCTCATCGGTCCGCTGGGAGAAGAGCATGTGCTGGCCGTCCCCATTCTGCCAAAGGTGCCCCACCGGGCGGTGACCCGCACTGGCCTGTCCTCTCTCACCATTTCAAAGGTGTTGACCATTTTAAATGACATGCCCAACAGACGTATTACAGCCCAGGAGCTGGCTATGAAGCTGTCTGTCACCCGCCGGGGGGCAAACTACTTTTTAAAAGCCATGACCAATACCGGAATCCTTCGGGTGGTCTCCGAGCGGAGGACCTCAACCCGCGGCCGGCCGGAGCAGGTCTATGAGCAGGTGCAGGAGGAGCTGCCCTGAGCTCGCTTCCCCAGAATAGATTGACAAGCAGATAGTCTCTGCTATAATTGGAAGTGGAAAATATCACAATATAAGACAGTTAAGAGCGTATTTTTGAGTATGAGAACTCAATGGAGAGGCTTTCTGTCCGGTTTTGTCGCTGCGCTGGTCCTGTGCGGTCTGATTGGAAGCGCAGCAGCGGCAGGACGGCAGGAACAGGAAGCCCTGGATTACACCGGAATTAAAATTACTCCCTGTCAAAAATGTGTTGGATAAGGCCTGCTCTAAACTCAAATCAGATAGCAGCAACGCCTGGGGAAAGGTGCCGCAGCAGCACCTTTCCCCAGGCGTCTGTTGTTTCCAACTTCTATGTAACCAAACACTGTACAAAGGCAAAAAAACAGCTATAATGAAATGGGACAAAATCAGCCGCAAAGTGTGGCCCCCTGCTTTCAGCACCAGAATCGCCTTTGGAGGTACATCATGGCAGAACAAAGCATGGATCAATACCGGCAGGTAGAGCTTTTGGCGCAAAACATCCTCCAGCTCTCCTCCAACCTGCTCCATACCCGTCTGCGGTTTTTGGCCCTGGCCCTCAACGAGCTGAAGCCGGAGCCAGTCCGCAGCTGCACTTTGGCCACTGACGCAGAAACCCTCTTTTACGGCCCCTACCACATTCTGCGCCGTTACCGGGCAGGACAGGACAATGTGGCCAGAGATCTGCTCCATCTCCACCTCCACTGCCTGTTGCAGCATATGTTCGTCGGGCTGGTGGACCCAGTGCTGTGGGATCTGGCCTGTGATATGGCGGCAGAATCCATCCTCTTTGACCTGTCTGCAGTAACGCCCAGCCCGGCGGACGGATCCCGCCGGGCGGTGCTAGAGGAGCTGCGGGGCCATGTGCGTTATCTGACAGCCGAGCATATCTACCGTTTTTTACAGGAACACCCTCTGCCTCCTATCCGCATTGCAGAGCTGACCCAGCTCTTTGCCGTGGATGACCACCGACTCTGGTACGTCTGGGAGGTCAAGCTCACCTGGTCCTCCAAGGATGGCGGCCCCAAGTCCGCTCTGGCGCCTGGTGAATTGCGGATGGGCATGGGAAAGGGCGGCAGCCTGGAGCGCTGGAAGGAGCTGGGCCATCAGCTGGAGGTCGATTTAAATACTTTCTCCAAGCAGCAGGGGGACCAAGCCGGTTCTCTGACCCAAAGCCTGGCCGCCCTCAACCGGGAGAAATACGACTACACCGCCTTTTTGAAAAAATTCGCCGTCCGGGGGGAGGTCATGAAGCTCAACCCCGACGAGTTTGACTATGTCTACTACACCTATGGTCTCAGGCTCTACGAAAAAATGCCCCTTATCGAGCCCCTGGAGTACCGGGAGGTCAAGCGCATCCGGGAATTTGTCATCGCCATTGACACCTCCGGATCGGTGGCCGGGGATCTGGTCCAGAAGTTTATCCAGAAGACCTACAACATCTTAAAGAGTACCGAGAGCTTTTTCTCCAAAATCAACGTCCACATCCTCCAGTGCGACGCACAGATCCAAGTGGACGCGAAAATCACCAGTCAGGAGGAATTTGACGCCTATCTCAGAACCATGGAGATCCGCGGCCTGGGCGGGACTGACTTTCGTCCCGTCTTCTCCTATGTGGACCATCTGATACAAAGCCGCGAGTTTGAAAATCTCAAGGGCTTGATCTACTTCACCGATGGCTATGGGACCTTCCCCGCCCAAAAACCGGCCTATGACGCCGCCTTCGTCTTTTTGGAAGACGACTATAACACCCCCTCCGTCCCTCCTTGGGCCATCAAGCTGGTGTTGCAGCGAGAGGAACTCTGATACGATAGCAGCCTTCAAAATTGCTGTCGTATCAGCCGCGGAAAGCGTGATAAGCCTGTGAAATGAAATGAGGTTGATATCATGATCGATTTTGTGATAAAAAAGGGGGTTCTAGACCGCTACAACGGTCCGGATGGGGAAGTTGTAGTCCCGGAGCAGGTGACGTCTATCGACACTTATGCCTTTCGGGACCGCACCGGAATTACCCGCGTGATTCTGCCGGAGGGCCTGACGGCGATCGGCGGGGCCGCCTTTCAGGGGTGTACCGGGCTGACCGAAATCGTCCTGCCGGAGGGATTAAAAGAGCTCCACAGCTCCGTCTTTCAGGACTGTAGCGCCCTCACTGAGATCGCCATTCCCGACGAGGTGACAACGATTGGCTACAGCGCCTTTTACGGATGCTCCAACCTGGAGCGGGTAACACTTCCCAAGCATCTGGAGGAGATCAACGGGAGCGCCTTTGGGAACTGTGAAGGGCTCACCGAGATTTGCTTTCCAAACAGTCTCAAATTGATCGGCGCCAGCGCCTTTGAGGGCTGTACCAGATTGACTAGCGTAGTATTCCCAAGGCGGCTGAAGGAGCTGGGTTATGGGGCCTTTCAGAGGTGTACTGGACTGACCCATGTGGTGTTCAGCCGGAGCGTAAACCGGATGAGTTCCGGAATTTTTCAGGGGTGTACCAGCCTGGCCAGCGTCATACTGCCGAAAGGAAGCGCCCTTTCGGTCAACCTGTTTAAGGACTGCACCGCTCTGTCCCACATAGTCATCCAGAACGGCACCGCCGAGCTGCCCGCCTATCTCTTTGACAACTGTACCAGTCTGCGCAGTGTCTCCATCCCGGAGAGTGTTTTGCGGATTGACGCCAGCGCCTTTTACGGCTGTCCCAATCCGGAGATCACCTTCCGAGGCAATTCTCAGTTTTACATCAAGGATGGCGTTCTGTTCCAGCAGGGCGGAACTTTGATCCGTATGCTGACTCCGCACACCGGCAGCTATACCATTCCTCCCTCTGTGACCAGGCTGGGCCCCAGCGCCTTTTGGAAGTGCGGGTGCCTGACCGAGGTGATCCTCCCAGAGGGCCTGCGGGAGATTGGCAAGAACGCCTTTGCAGCCTGCACCAGCCTGACGCACATTGCAGTTCCGAACAGCGTCCAGATGCTGGGCGAGGGCGTATTTGACGGCTGTACCAGCCTGACCAGGGTGACTCTGCCGGAGGGCCTGACCGATCTGAGCCGCAGTCTCTTTCGGGGCTGTATCGCCCTGACCCATGTGACCATCCCGAAGGGTGTCATCTGCATTGAGACCTGCGCTTTTGCAGCCTGTACCGCCCTAACCCAGCTTACCATTCCAGAGAGTGTCACCCAGATTGAGGCTGCGGCCTTTTCCAGCTGCGACCATCTGGAGCGGCTGGTCCTTCCCGCCGGCCTGACCTTCCTCAACCGTTTGGGTAGGTGTAAAGCCCTCCGAGAGGTGGTCGTGCAGGGGGAACACACCCAGCTGGACCCGAACGCCCTGAACAACTGCTTTGAGGACCCCTGCTCCGCCCTGATTACCCCCAAGATCCCCTTCTCCAAGCTCCCTACCCCCTTCCGTGTCCCGGCATCCGTGGGCTTTGCCCACTGCTACGCCGACGGAACGATACTGTCCGAGGAGGTCCGCTCCGGGTACCTCAAGTATATTCGTGGTCAGCGCAAGCGGCTCTACGCCATTGCCGCCCGGTCCAAACCGCTGCTCTATCTCATGACCCAGGAGAAGATGATTCCAGCCTCCGACTTTGACGATATCCTCCAGCTGGCCCAGGGGGACGCAGAGCTCACCTCCATGCTGCTGGCCTATCAGCAGGCGCATTTCAAGCCCAGAGATCCGGACAAGGAGTTCGAGCGGCAGCTAAAGGCTCTAGAGACCGGGGCGGTCCCAGCTGCGGAGGCCAAAAAATCCTGGCGCTACCAAAAGGCGAAAAAAGGCGGCCTGTGTATTTTGGGCTATAAGGGGACGGAGACCCAGGTAATCATCCCGGATCGCATTGGCCGGGAGCTGGTGACAGAGATCGGGCCCTTCGCCTTTAGTCCCTTTGCCGCCCCCCTCACCGAGGCTGTCCGTGATCTGCGCAAGAGCATCCAGTCTGTCTTTCTCCCGGCAGGCATTCGGCAGATCGACCCCACCGCCTTTCTGGGCTGCCCATCCATAACGGAACTCAGCGCCGCAGCGGACAACCCTCATTTTTCCATCCACCCTGAGGATGGCGGACTGTACCGAACCAAAGACAATACCCTCTGCTATCTGCCCCAGGGAACGCAGGGGGTTTGCCTCATCCCGGAGGGGGTGGAGACGGTCCACCCCTCTTGGTTCCGGGAGAACACAGACATCACCAGGGCCGTACTCCCTAAGAGCCTGCAAAACCTGGGCGACTGCGCCTTTGAGTTCTGCACCGGATTAAAACAGGTCAACCTCCCTGACCAGTTGACTCGTGTCTCCATAGATGCCTTCCACGGCTGTACCAGCCTGGAGAAGGTGACCTTCGGCGCAGGGATACGCCAGATTGGCGCCTGGGCCTTTCACAGCTGCACCAGTCTGGGCGCCATTGAGCTGCCGGAGGGGCTGATGTCGATTGAAAAAGCGGCCTTTGCAGTCTGCACCGCCCTGAAAACGGTCCGCCTCCCACCCCATGTGGTCACACTGGGCAAC
>JAAWBF010000078.1 GCA_022792555.1 Oscillospiraceae bacterium | reverse complement strand
CCTCCGCCCCAGCGAACGGCGGATCTGTATTGAGTATATGCAGAATTTAGGCCTGGACGGCTTCGTCCAGGCCCAGGGGGCGGATCAGTCCAGCTTTATTCCCGCCTTTGACCTGACCGGTCTATGAGCGCCAGCCGCGAAGATTTTTTTGCGTGGGTTCCCCCCGCCTCCGGCGGGGGGAACCCCAAATCAAAATTCTGTGCTTGGGACACTCCCGCGCCAGTCTGGAACCAGCCGGCGCATATCAGCGGGGAGGGGACAGGACCAGGCCAGCGCCCCGCCGGTGATGGGGTGGCGCAGGGTGATCTGGGCGGAGTGGAGGGCAGGCCGGGTGATGAGGGCGGGGTCCTCGGTGCCGTATAAAAAATCCCCCGCCAGCGGACACCCCAGATGGGCCATATGGACCCGGATCTGATGGGTCCGCCCGGTCTCCAGAGTCAGCCGGATCAGGCTGTACCCCTCCTGCCGGTGGAGCACCTGGTAGCGGGTTGTGGCCGCCTGCCCCGCCGGGTCCACCTGGCGCGCCATGAGAGACCCCGCCACCCGCCCGATGGGTGCGTCAATCACCCCGGCCTCCGCCGGTGGGGTGTGACAGCAGACTGCCAGGTAGCTGCGTTGAAAGGCTAGGGTGTGGAGCTGTTCCTTCAGGCGCTCCTGGGCGTGGGCGTGCTTGGCCACCACCAGCAGACCGGAGGTCCCTTTGTCCAGCCGGTGAACCGGGTGATAATCGGCCAAAATCCCCTGTTTTTTGTAATAATATGCGACATGATTCCCAATTGTATCGGAATAATGCCCCGGTCCCGGATGACAGGGAACCCCTGGCGCCTTGTTGAGGACCAGTAAATCCCCGTCCTCATAGACGATATCCAGCGCCCCCTCTACTGGCTCCATGCCGCTGCGCAGGACCTCGTCCCCCACCTGTACCGAGAGCACCTGTCCCCCCTGCACCAGGTGGTTTACCTGGACCCGCACCCCATCCAGCAGGATCCCCTGGGCCAGCCATTTTGCCCGGCGGATCACGGTGCCCGACAGGCGCAGCTCCCTGCGCAGCAGCACATCCACCTTCTGCCCCGCCAGGGAGGGGGGCACCACAAGGGTCAGCCTCCTGCGCTCCATCGCGCCCCTCCCTACAGCGGCCCCAAGGCGACCTGCACATTGCCCTCGGTATCAACGACCAGCCGCATGGGTTTGATATACTTGTCGTAAAACTGCTGCCGCTCGGCGGTGGTCATATCGGCCCTGGCTGCTGTGTAGGCGTTGTCCAGCACGGTGTTGATATTAAACTGGACCGCGTCTGCCAAGGTATGGCGGATCTCCCCTAATAGGGTCTGGATCTTGATTTCCTCGCTGTTGCCTGTACAGAAGTCGTCCATATAACAGTAGGTAATACCGGCGTTCAGCATGGCCTGTTTCATATCGGGGCCGCATTTCTCACTCTCCACCAGGACCAAAAAGTGTGCCTCCTGGATGGAGGAGATCAGCCCCCAGTAATCCGAGTCGCTGGACACCAAAATAAAAGAGTCGATGGCGTTTTGGAAAAACTCCCGGCAGGTCCCTGTGGTCAAGCGGATGTCCACCAGAGATTTATTCTCCTTCACCCGGTCTACCATGTTGTGTTCAATTGGGATGTCGGTGAACTTGTCCAAAATTTTCCAGGTCGTAGCCGCATGGATGTCATTGTAAAGAATGATTTTTACGATTTTGTCCAGCAGTGCCTCTTGATCCAAATTGTTCAAGGTGGCATATAGCTTATAGGGGTCCGCGTTTTCACAGTCCACCACCACTGCGGTGCGGGTGCTGTGTGCCAAGAATTGATAGATTCCATCTTTGGTCCGGTTTCCTGCATCTGACACCTTGCTTAAATCGTAAAAGTAGTCCTCATTGGCCTCGTAGAGCAGGGAGACAAATTTTTTATCGTTATAGAGGATATTTCCATTGTGGGAATAGGGCCAATTGAGATAGATCTGATAGGGATAACTGGATCTCCGGTAGTTATAGTCATTCAAAGCCGCCTTTACCCCGCGCTCATTGGAGCCGTCCGGCATGAGAAAGAGACTGCGGATATACTCCCACTTCAGCCAGAGGGGAAACAGGTGCTTACAGTTATTGATCCGGTCTGAGATATAGCGGTTGAAGTCTAGAATATATTTTAACAGCGGATAATTTGATTTTAAAATTGTCATCCCGTCCCGTTCCAGCTGTGCGATACACTCGTAAGGGACCAGATCGGGCAGGGTATGCAGATTTTTTAAATCATACCGCATTGCTGTATAGATGGCCTTATAATTTTGTAAGATGGCCGCCCGCAGAACACATAAATTGCGGACAATCCGGTAGGGCTTCTCCTGATCTAAGTGCTCGTACCACTCCAGCTGTGGCGGCTCATGTACGTTCTCAAAGATCCGCTTGGGAATTCCAATGAGATAGGCTATTTTAGAGATGACCACATAGGTGCTGTTCTCATAATCTGTATACGGCTGCGGCCTTGGATAAGTGTCTGAATCTGTCATGTAGATGTGTACTCCTTTCTGAAAAGGTTCTTTTGTGAGAAACTTTGCTGGTACTCTTTTATTATGAAGAGGTACTGCCGGGCTGTCAAGTCAATCTGCAGAGACAAATTTTCATAAAAAATGCCGGCCTTATACAGCCAGCATCCTGTTTCGACAAAAAAAGTTTGATTGTTCTCTTTTCATACGCGCTCCATCCGGTTTTCAGCTTTAACCCAGTCGCTGTAACAGCCGAACCATAAAAAAGCCCACCGCGCCGCAGCCAGGGAAGGTCAACAGCCAGGCCAACAGGATAGAGCGGATGATACGGATATCGGCCTGCTGGCCACCAGCGCTGCCGGCCCCCAGAATCGCGGCAGTTTTGGTATGAGTGGTGCTCACTGGCAGCCCAGCCAGGGTACACAGGAGCAGGGCGCAGCCGCCCCCCAGATCGGCGGCCAGCCCCTCCCGGAGGGAGAGGGGAACCAGCCGCCGTCCCACCGTCTCTACAATGCGCCGTCCTCCAACCGCGGTCCCCAGGGCCATACAGCAGGCGCACAGCACCATCAGCCACAGGGGAATGACAAAGGTGGCCTCATCCACCCGTCCCTGGGCCAGGGCAGTACATAAGAGGAAGACTCCCATAAATTTCTGTCCATCCTGGGCGCCGTGGAGAAATGCGGCCCCGGCGGCGCCAGCGATCTGTGCCCTGCGGAGCAGACGATTTTTAGGGGGAAACCGGCGAAGGAACCGTGAAAACCCCCGGCCCAAGATCAGTCCCAACAGCACCGAGCCCACCAATCCAACGCCTACCCGCAGCCAGGGATCAAAACGCAGGTTGGACCATCCGCCGGGCAGGGCCAGGGCAGCCCCTGACAGACCGGCCACCAGTGCATGGCTCTCGCTGGTGGGAATCCCGAACCGCCAGGCCAGAATGGCCCAGGCCACAACGGCCAGCAAGGCGGCACACAGCCCGGCCAGCGTCCCAAAATCTGCGATGCTGTACAGGCTCTCGGCCACAGTTGAGGATACCATCGTCATCCACACGACCCCGCACAGATTACTCACCGCCGCCAGAGCCACTGCGGGCCGGAAGCCAATGGCGCCACTGCCCACGGCGGTGGCGATGGCATTTGGCGCATCTGTCCAGCCGTTGACTAAAATGACGGCCAATACCAGTCCAACAGCCCCCATCAGCGCCGGATTTTCGGCCAAAAGAATGAGAAAGCGTCCAAAGGAAACAGGCAAGCGATCACCCCCCACCGCAAGTGTATCGCCGGTGGGCCGGAAAAAGAACGATGTCTCTCATATGGATGGGTTGACACCACGGATAACTCCATGGGATTCTCGATTCACTGACCGCAGTCTGCACCGTGTCTGCACGGCTGCCTAAATCGGCATATCCAAGCAAATTGAAAGCTAATCTGGGATATATGCAGGCAGCTGATGTGCC
This sequence comes from Oscillospiraceae bacterium, assembly GCA_022792555.1. Classification (GTDB taxonomy): domain Bacteria; phylum Bacillota; class Clostridia; order Oscillospirales; family Oscillospiraceae; genus JAAWBF01. Next base: position 17,670 of record JAAWBF010000078.1, on the reverse strand, counting down.
TATCGCATAAAATCAATGCACAAATGCTTAACCTCCGTATATTTCAGCATCCCTTCTGCACCGCCGGCCCGGTCCATTCCGCTCTGCTTATACCCTCCGGTCTCACATTCCGGGAGGAGCTTATTATAACAGTTGACCCAAGCGGAGCCGGCCCGCAGGCGCCGGGCCACCCACATAGCTTTGTCGATGTCCCTGCTCCATACAGCGGAAGCTAGGCCATAGGGGGTGCCGTTGGCGATAGCCAAGGCCTCCTCCTTAGTCTTGAAGGTCTGCACTGTAAGGACAGGACCAAAGATCTCCTCCTGGACAATGGAGGCATCCATGGGGGGATTGAGGAAGATGGTGGGCGCAATGTAGAATCCCCTGTCCAGGCCGTTTTCAGTGAGGCGGTATCCACCTGTGACCAGAGTGGAACAGGCCTTGCCGCTGTCGATATAACCTAGAATTTTGTCCATCTGTTCCTGGGAGATGACAGGACCTAGGCTGGTCTGCTCATCCATGCAGTGGCCGGGCCGGAGTTTTTCCGCCTCCTCCTTCAGCCGGGGGAGGAAGTAGTCTACCAGGGATTCCTCCAGCACCAGGCGGGAGCCCACAGTGCACAGCTGACCGGCGTTCATAAAAATGGCTTTCAGAGCGAAGGGCAGGGCCTTCTCCAGGTCCGCGTCAGCAAAGATGATATTCGGGGACTTGCCGCCCAGCTCCAGAGAGGCCTTTTTCATGGTGCGCGCGGCGGTTTTCATAATCTCCTGACCGGTCTCCAGACCGCCGGTGAGAGAGATCATGTCCACATCTGGGTGGTCGGCCAGCACTGCGCCGGTAATAGATCCCCGGCCAGAGACTGCGTTGACCACACCCTTGGGGAAAATGGAGATACCGTCCAACAGCTTCAGCACCTCCAGCGTACAGCCGGTAGTCTGGGTGGCAGGCTTGAGGACGCAGGTATTGCCAGCGGCCAGGGCAGGGGCCATGTCCCGCATGAGGAGCGTGACGGGATAGTTCCACGGGGTAATCACCGCCACCACGCCTACCGGCTCCCGGGCCAGAACGGACAGCAGGCCGGACTCTACCGCAGTGCTGGTGCCGTAGAGGGTGCGGGCGGCGGCAGCGTAGTACTCCACATAGCCGATGGAGCTGTTGACCTCAAACCGGGCCTCATTTATGGGCTTACCGGTCTCCAAGGCCAGGCGGGCGGCCAGGTGCTCGTGGCTGGCCCGCATAGCTGCGGCCCAGGCGGACAGGCACTGTGCGCGCAGCCGTGGGTTGAAGGCCCAGTCCTCCTCTTCAAAGGACTGCTTGGCAGCAGCTACGGCACGATTTACATCCTCTGCCTGGGAAGAGGGTACTCTAGATACCAGAGCGCCGTCACAGGGGCAGTGGATGTCCACCGTCTGGCCGGAGGAGGCTGCCTGCCACACGCCGTCAATCAAATTTTTATACTGTAATACATCCATTTTTGAATTCCTCCCCAGAAAAGCGTCAATTTCCGGTTTCCCGGACCAGGATATCTTTGTACAGGGCAATGCATTGGGCCTTGGAGACTGTGCGGGGATTATTGGCCAGCAGGAATCCAGGCAGATTATCTGCTACCAGCTCTGCATCACCATCCGTCATGCCGAAGGAGGCCAGAGGCACTCGAACACCAGTCTCCCGGAAGAGCTGATCCACCCCGTCCACGGCGGCCTTGGCGGCTTGGAAGGGATTCATATGGGCGGTGCGCATTCCCAGCAGAGCGGCAATGTCAGCGAATTTCTCCGGTCTGGCTGTGAGATTGTACTCCATACAGTACTTCAGCAGCACGGCGTTGGCCTCGCCGTGGGCCATGTGGAAGAAGGTACACAGGGGACTGGATAGGGAGTGGACCAGGCCCAGGCCGGCCTGGTCCATGGCGATGCCGGCCAAGACGCTGCCCATAGCCATATCCTGCCTGGCCTTTAGATCCCTTCCATTGGCACAGGCCCCCCACAGGGCGCCGCCGATCAGACGGATGGCCTCCCTGGCGTAAGCGTCAGTGATGGGATTGGCTCCCAGACCCACATAGGCCTCCACCGCATGGGATAGGGCGTCCATACCGGTGGTGGCGGTGAGATAGAGGGGAAGACTGGCCATCAGCTCTGCGTCCACCAGGGCGGCGGCAGGAAACATAGCTGGGCCGTTGATCCCTTTTTTGCAATTGCGATCCACGATAACAGCGCACATTGTCACCTCGCTGCCGGTACCAGCAGTGGTTGGAATGGCGATCATGGGGAGCGGCGGGGCAGAAAAGGGCTTGCAGTTCCACTGATAGTCCGCCAGAGGGCCGGCATTGGTGGCCAAGGCGGCTAGAACTTTGGCGGTATCAATGGAGGATCCGCCGCCAAGGGCTACCAGCTTAGTAGGCTGATACTCCCGCACCCGCTCCATAGCCTTCTCCACCAGGGCGGCGTCTGGGTTAGGGACCACCTCGTCATAGAGACGGCAGTCCGCCCCTGCTGGCTGAATGACCTCACGGACCCGGTCTACCAGTCCAACGGCCTCCAGACCCGGATCCGTGACCAGAAGCACCCGATCAGAAGGACCTAAAAACCCCGACAGCTCCTTCAGGCAGCCAATCCCAAAGTGAATGTCCACCGGCATGTGATACCTCGTGACCATAAATTACCTCCTGCTTTTTGTCAAAAATAATACAGCCGTCCCCCCAGAGCACCAGGGTTACGGCTGCGTCTCCGCGCGGCATTCCGCCGCGTACCGAAAATGAAATTGTATCTGTAGACAATATAGCACAAGGATGGACGATTTGCAAGAGGTTTTTATATCTTTATACACAAATAAATCTCGCGGCGGACACTCCCGTTAATGATTGCGGCTTGACATTGCAAGACGCCTGTCATACAATAAAAACTAGTGTTTTGTGTCAACAGGAGGCATATTTTGATGGCAGTACAGGATTTTTTACGGCCTTCTCTTTCAGACGGGTATTGATAAGGGGCTGGACAGAGACGAGAGAGGAGAGGCTAGTGTGATTGAGTTAAAGCAATTATCCAAATCATTCCACACGGGAGAAGGCGTTGTCCACGCCCTGAAGGATGTCAGCTTTACGGTGGACGACAGTGCAATTTTCGGAATTGTCGGTATGAGCGGGGCGGGGAAGTCCACGCTGGTGCGCTGCATCAATCTGCTGGAGCGCCCTACCAGCGGACAGGTGATTATCGACGGACAGGATATCACTGCCCTGCCGCCCAAGGAACTGCTGGCCCGCCGGCGTTCGATCAGCATGATCTTTCAGCAGTTCAATCTGCTGATGCAGCGGACCTGTCTCAGCAATATCTGCTTTCCCATGGAGATCGCAGGGGTCAATCAGGCTGAGGCAAAAAAGCGGGCGCTGGAGCTGCTGGATACAGTAGGGCTGCCCGACAAGGCCCAGGCATATCCCGCCCAGCTCTCAGGGGGCCAGAAGCAGCGTATCGCCATCGCCCGTGCCCTGGCCTCAAACCCCAAGGTCCTGCTATGTGACGAGGCCACTTCGGCCCTGGACCCCAACACCACCCGCTCTATTCTCCGGCTCATCCAGGACATCAACCGGCGGCTGGGGATTACTGTGATTGTTATCACCCACGAGATGGCGGTGGTAGAGGAGATCTGTTCCCATGTGGCTATTTTGGAGCATGGCCAGTTGATGGAGACCGGAACGGTAGAGGAGGTCTTCTCCAATCCCAAGACGGAGGCCGGACGGAGATTGGTCTATCCGGAGGGAGTCCAGATCGACCAGTTCCCAGTCCACCGGGTGGTGCGAGTGGCGTTTAACGGCGGTTCCTCCTATGAACCCCTTGTGGCCTCCCTGGCCATCGACTGCGGCGTAAAGGTCAACATCTTGGGGGCGGATACCCGCAACATCGACGGGCGGGCCTTTGGCTCCATGCTCCTGGGCCTCCCGGAGGAGCCCCAGGACGCCGCAAAAGCTGTGAGCTATCTCAAAGCCCAAAAGGATGTCACCGTAGAGGAGGTGCAGGATTACCATGGGTGAGTTTTTCGGCGTTACCGCCTCCAATTTCTCCGAGCAGGTAGCGATTCTGCTTAACTGGTCGGACGGCGCCCTCTTTGCCATCTGGGAGACCGTCTATACCACTGCCATTGCTACCTTTTTTGCCTATCTTCTAGGCCTGCCCCTGGGGGTCCTGCTGGTGGCCGGAGAGGAAGGCGGGGTGCTTCCCCTGCCACGGCCCCTGATGCAGATGATTAATACGGTGGTCAACCTACTGCGCAGCGTGCCCTTTTTGATCCTCATGGTGGTGGTGGTTCCCCTGTCCCGGTTCCTGGTTGGGACGAGCGTGGGAACAGTGGCCTCCATCCCGCCATTAATTATCGCTGCCTTCCCCTTTGTGGCCCGGCTGGTGGAGGCCTCCATCCGAGAGGTGGACAAGGGGGTCATTGAAGCGGCCCAGGCCATGGGCGCCTCTCCCCTCCAAATTATCACAAAGGTGATGATTCCAGAGAGCCGGCCCTCCCTGATTTCCGGCTTTACCACCGCGCTGATTACCATTTTGAGCTACGGCGCCATGTCGGGGGCCATTGGCGGCGGCGGACTGGGTAAGCTGGCGCTGAACTATGGACATGCCCGCCGGTGGCGCTTCATCCTATGGGTGTCAGTCATTTTGCTGGTGATTCTGGTGCAGATCATCCAGTCCGTAGGCACCCACTTCGCCGTTAAGTTGGACAAGCGGATCACCAACCAGAAGAGGGCCAGGAGGAACGCCCGTCGGAAGGTAGAATCCTGATATTTTGCCGTTCTCTCCTCTGATTTTGGGGAGAGAACGGCAATTTAGATAAAGAAATGCCAAACAATCTGCGCTTCTTTTGGCTATCTTAGTCTGAGATCCAGCCTTGACATTTTGCCATCCACAGAGTAAACTAAGTACCAATCAAAAATGAATAGGCTGACTCAAAAGCAATGAAGAGAAGAGTAAGCAGAGCAGTACGTCACAGAGAGCCCGGGCTGGTGGAAACGGGTACAGAGGGCTCTGCTGAACATGGTCTCGGAGCCGCGCACCGACTGCATATTGTGCATAGGCTGCGACGGGAGCGCCCGTGACAGCGCAGCAGTATCGGATTACGGTAGGATCCCGTACTGGCAGAGCTCCGCCGCCGTGAGGCGCGGAGAAAACAAGGTGGTACCACGAAGCGAACGCTCTCGTCCTTGATATTGGAATCAAGGGCGTTTTTTTGTTGCAAAATCCGGTGATCTCCGCCGGACTCCGGCGGTTCACATATTATCTATATCAAAAAGGAGTTTGACCGATGAAAAAACTTGTCTCTCTGCTGTCAGCCGGTGCGCTGTTCTGTGCCCTGCTGACTGGCTGCTCCGGTACTGGCACAGCAGCCACCCCTACTCCCGCTCCTTCCGGCGCCCCCGCCCCTTCTGCCGCACAGCCTGCCCAGAGCGGCACACCGTCCAACGATCTGACTGGAACCACCATTAAGATCGGCGCCACCCCCGCGCCTCACGCCGAAATCCTGGCAGTGGTCAAGGCTCTCCTGGCGGATCAGGGGATTACCCTGGAAATTGTGGAATTCAACGACTATATCCAGCCCAATACTGCGGTAGAGGATGGCTCCCTGGACGCCAACTACTTCCAGCACATCACCTATATGAACGAGTTCAACGCCAGCGACAACACCCATCTGGTTAGTGTAGCCGAGATCCACTACGAGCCCTTTGGTCTCTACGCCGGCAAGACCGCCTCTCTGGATGCCCTGGCCGACGGCGCGCAGGTTGCGGTGCCCAACGACACCACCAATGAGGCCCGCGCCCTCCTGCTTCTCCAAGACTGCGGCCTCATCACCCTCAAGGAGGGGGCGGGTATCACCGCCACCAAGCTGGACATTGTGGACAACCCCAAGAGCTTGGACATTGTCGAGCTCCAGGCCGACCTGCTCCCCACCACCCTGCCCGATGTAGACTTGGCAGTTATCAACGGCAACTATGCCCTGGACGCCAACCTGAACGTGTCTGATGCCCTGGCTGTGGAGGCCGCCGACTCTGCCGCCGCCCAGGCCTATGTCAATGTCCTCACCGTCAAGGAGGGCCGGGAAAACGACCCCTCGATCCAGACTCTGGTCAAGGCGCTCCAGTCCGACGAGGTCAAAGCCTATATGGAGGAGACCTGGCCCGGCGCTGTAGTTCCCATGTTCTAACCCGAATGTCCGCCGCATACCGATATAGAAGATGGTATACGGCGGATATTTTCTAGAAATTCTCTTTTGATCCTCCCTTGCTTGTGCCAGTAAAATCAGGTATAATAACAAATGTAACCTTGACGTCCATTTTGAAGACACCCTCTAGGTACGGCACAGGCCGACCCCTGCTCTTTTCCAAGGAGACAGAGGCAGCCAATCAATCATTTATCTCCTTGTATCAGCATAACACGATCGAAAAGGAAAAGAAAGGAAGCACGGGATATGAAAAACATGAAGATCAAAGCGCGCATGATAATTGCATTAGGGATTGTTATGTTGCTCAGTGTGATCACACTGGCTTTCTCCCTGATGGGGTCTGCTGTTTCGGGTGGTAAATATAATGACGTGATCCACCATGATATGGCAGCCTCTCAATATCTGCTCTCCACCCGTATTTACACCAATACGGCGGCCCGTTACCTGCGTGACATGGCCCTGCAGGACTACAGTACAGAGATGGACAGCCTCATCCAGGAACAGATGAACAACCTGGATCAGACCATGAAAACCTTTATAGAATACTACCCACTCTCTGACGGCAAGGCCAGCGCCTACCAGACTGCCGTGGCTGCTTGGCAGACCACAGCCCAGGAGATCATCGACGATCTCAAAAGCGGCAACCAGACCCAGGCCAGAATGCTGCTCCAGCAGAGCTGTACGCCGACTTTGAACAGCTTGACCACCCAAGCCACCGAGCTGTCCAGTATTATGGCCACTAGTGTTGATTCTACAGTCCTGGAGGCACAGCAGCTCTCCAGCGGGATCCTATTTGCCAGCATTGTTTTGATGATCATAGCGCTGGTTTTAACCCTGATTCTCTCCACCAAGCTGGTACGGGATATCACCAGACCGCTGACAGAAGCTCAGGCCGCCATTATACACATGAGCCAGGGCGATCTTACTTATGAGACTAAATACGAGTCTACCAACGAAATTGGACAGATGACCGAGGCCATCCGTACCAGTCAGAAGGTTCTCCATAACGTCATTCAGGATATTTCCGATATTACTGCCGAAATGGCAGCCGGCAACTTTGATGTACACTTTAACACCGAGTTCCCTGGCGACCTGGCCCCTATCCGGGACAGTGTTCAGCAGCTGGTGGCCCAGATGAACGAGACCTTGGCCCGCATTACCGAGGCCGCCCACTCTGTCTCCGCCGGCGCGGATCAGGTCTCCAGCGGCGCCCAGACTCTGGCCCAGGGCGCCACTGAGCAGGCCAGCGCAGTGGAAGAGCTCTCCGCAACCCTCACGACCCTCTCCCAGGGCGCCAACAGCAACTCCGAGGCGGCTACCAAGGCCCAGCATGAGACCGCTGATGCTGGAAATCACGTCGATGTCTGCACCCAGTATATGGAGGAGATGGTGGCCGCCATGGACAATATCTCCCGCTCCTCCGAGGAGATCTCCAAAATCATCGCCACCATTGAGAATATCGCCTTCCAGACAAACATCCTGGCGTTGAATGCCGCTGTGGAGGCCGCCAGAGCCGGTACCGCCGGCAAGGGCTTCGCGGTCGTGGCCGACGAGGTGCGCAACCTGGCTAGTAAGTCCGACGAGGCCGCTAAGGCCACCAAGGAGCTGATTGAGGAATCGGTCAGTGCTGTTCAAAATGGTGGGCAGATCGTCACGAAGGTCTCCGAGGCTTTGACTAAGACCAACAAGCTCACCGAGCAGGCTGTGGCGCATGTGTCCCAGATCTCCGAGCTTATGAAGGAGGAACTTACCTCTATCGAGCAGGTCTCCGAGGGCCTGGACCAGATCTCCGCTGTCATTCAGACCAACTCTGCCACCAGCCAGGAGTCCGCCGCCGCCAGCCAGGAGCTTTCTTCCCAATCCTCCATGATGCGGCAGCTCATGTCTACCTTTAAACTCCAGCTCATGTAAGCACACAGGAAGCCGTGCCCCAGAAAAATTCTGGCGGCACGGCTTTTTTAGGGAGGTCGAACCGATTGACCTCTAATCCCTGCCATAGATTTCTGTGAAAATAGGTGGAAAGAGGTTGCACTTTTTGGAAAATGTGATAAACTTATCAGTATAAATATCTGCACCACTTTGTCCAGTGCTAGACTGCTGGGGCAGATGCAGAGGAACAAAGCTCCCTGCAAATAGGAGGTTGATTATCATGGGATTTTTAACGGGAAAAACAGCTATCATCACCGGCGCAGGCCGGGCGGTTCTAAGTGACGGGCGCTGCGGCTCCATCGGCTATGGCATCGCCACCGCTTACGCCAAGGAGGGTGCCAATCTGGTCATTACAGGCCGCAATGGGAAGAAGCTGGAGGACGCCAAAGAAGAGCTGGAGCGCCTGTACGGCATCCGGGTCTTGACCGTGCAGGCCGACGTCAGCGCCGGGGCGGACAATCAGGCTGTCGTACAGAAGGTGGTGGATCTGGCAGTGGAGACCTTCGGCGGAATTGATGTCCTTATCAACAACGCTCAGGCCTCGGCCTCCGGTGTCACCCTGGCGGACCACACGACAGAACAGTTTGATCTGGCCGTCTACTCCGGCCTGTATGCGGCCTTCTACTATATGAAAGCCTGCTATCCCCATCTGGCCAAGTCCAAGGGCTCGGTGGTCAACTTCGCGTCGGGTGCCGGTCTGTTCGGCAATTTTGGTCAGTGCGCCTATGCCGCAGCCAAGGAGGGGATCCGCGGCCTGACCCGCGTGGCCGCCACCGAGTGGGCCAAAGACGGCATCAACGTCAACATCGTCTGTCCGCTGGCCTGGACCGCCCAGCTGGAGCAGTTCTCCAACGCCTACCCGGACGCCTTCAAGGCCAATGTCCACACCCCTCCAGCCGGACACTTTGGCGACGCCGAGCTGGAGATTGGCCGGGTCTGTGTCCAGCTCGCCTCCCCTGACTTTAAGTATATGACCGGCGAGACCCTCACCCTGGAGGGCGGCCTGGGCCAGCGCCCCTAAGGACTGGGACCTCGCAGAGAAAAAAGAACCCCCGGATTGCGGCCGCAATCCGGGGGTTGTCTATTGTCTGTAAAAGCACTCAACGCATGGCGTATAGGAGCTTTGCTACCTCGCCGCGGGAGATGGATTGATTGGGATTTATGTGGTTATTGGCCCCGGAGACAACCCCTTGGAAGACCAGGGAACGGATGTAGTCCAGCGCCCAGTTGGGGACACTGCCGGCGTCGGCAAAGGTAAGACGGGTACTGCCGTAACCTCTGGCCTGGGTGCGGCCCAGGATGGTCATGGCCTCGGCCCGGCTGATATTGGCTCCAGCGTTGACCCGTAAACCGTCACTAGACTCCGAGCCCTTTAAGATCCCTAGGCTGTACATGGCTTTGATCTCATCCTCCGCCCAGTCAGGAATACTGCCGGCGTCTGCGAAGGGGAGTTCAACTTGGGTGAACTCCTCCAGCTTCAGACCCATCCAGCGGGCCGTCATGGCGAAGAACTCGCCCCTTGTGATGCTCCGGTCGGGGGCAAAACGGAGGACATCGGGCTCTACACTGCTGACCACCCCGGCATTGTAGAGATAGGTGGCATAGGAACGAGCCCAGTGATCCGTCATATCAGTATAGATACCGGTGCTGTCTACAGCGTCCACATCCAAAGAGGTCCGGCCCAGGTTGCCGCTGGCGTCAGAGGCGGTGACGGTGGCCCGGTGGAGCCGCCCGTCATAAGGTGGAAGATCGGCTGACAGGGTATTGGCGGCGGCGTCCCAGGTGGAGGGGACCACCACCCCGTCATAGGTCAGAACAATCTGACCGGCGCCAAACTGCTTGTCGATGTCATCACTGACCGTGGCGGTGATGTGAAGGGTGGAGCGCGTCATATGCACGGTGGGCGGGGTAGTATCCTCTATGACCTGATTCCCAGTGGTGATCTGATCCAGCCAGAGGGTACCGCTGTCCCGTCCACCATAGGTAACGTGGATGGACTGAAGAGATACCGTCCCGTCCGGGATTTGGCTGTGGATGTGTTTCCAGCCAAAGAAATCCAGGGTGGTCAGGGCCACAGAAGAGGGAGTCCCATCACCGTCTGCCACGGTGGCTGAGAGGGTGTTCCCTGAACCATCGCCATACACCCAGAGGCTTAGAAGCGTCTCTCCGTTGGGGATAGTGTATTCGGCGGTGAGGATAGACTCACCGGTCTCTCCGGCCTGATAGTTCAGCCGCAAGCTCTGCTTGCCCAGGTGGACATAATCCATCGCGGTCTCCACCGCGGCAAAGGCGGTCTCAGTGCTGGCAAAGGAGCCCAGTCCCTTCTCAAAACTCTCCAAGGGGTTGATATGTCCGGCAATGCTGACCGGGATACTGACTGAACGGCCCCCAGCACTGACTGTCAGCTTACCGCTACCGCTGGCGTGGCCGGCGGTGATCACACCCTCACTGTCCACACTCCCCAAACCGGCATCCAGGGTCCAGGTGTAGCAGTGGTCTTGGGAGATGAGGTCCAGCCCTTTGTAGACCGAGGCGGCTTTTAAATTGACCTGCTGGCCGGGGGAGAGGGAGAGGCTGCTGATCGCCGTGCCGGTGGCCTCATTGGTAAGGGAGATCCGATCCGGGGTTTTAACCACCGACATGGTAGCCACACCGCTGGCATTTCCAGAGGAGACCGTCACCTGGGTCACACCGCTCTCACTGCCCGCAGTAAAGACGCCGTCCGTGGATACCGCTCCATCTCCGCTGTAGATGAAATAGCTCAACTCTCCGGAAAAATCCATGGGGTAATAATTGGTATCCAGGGCGGTCGCTTTGACTGAAACACTGCCTCCAGCCAATAACAGAGAATCCTCCGGGGTGACATAGAAGGACCCTAAGCTGCCGTTGGGCTGCAGCTCGGTGGTGAGAAAGACGGCCACACTGTTGGCCCGCGGGGAGCCATCAGCGGGTTTGTTCTGGATCTCCATGGACGACTGGCCCGGCAGAGTGGCGCCAATGGTGGTGGAGCCGCCGCCGTCCAGGGAGACCGCCTCCACACAGCCCAGCTCCACTAGGCGCATCGCCACCTGGGTGAGGGTACAGCCCACGCTGTAGCCCGGCTGCTTGCCGTCCATGGTGTAAAAAATGACTGTGCCGTCCGCCTTGATCCCAATGGCGGTACGGGCGGTGCGCTCCGACCAGGCGTTGCGGGCGGCCTGGTCGGCCGGCTTTTCTACTACGCCGTTTGTCACCAGCTTGTACATGGCGCCCACCGCCTGGGTGGCGGTGCTCCAGCGCGCGTCCGCGCTGCTGATATCGATCTTGATGGTATCCCCCGCCTGAAGGGACCGCACAGCCTCTAAAGTCTCCGCGTGGTCCTGACCGTTGAGTGTCAAGACCAGCTTGCCCTTCGGAATGGGGATGCTGCCGTTGGACTCCAAGATCTGATCCACCTGACAGACCACCCGGCGGTTGACCCCAAGCTCGGCGGAGCGGGTCAGGGTGCTGCCGTTGATACCGGGCTCGGTGAGGCCGATGTTCTCCGTCAGAGGGGTGAGAATCACGTCGACCCCTGGAGCGGTATTCTGGGTGGTGGCGCTGAAATCGCTGGTCAAAAGCAGGAGACCGCCAGTATTATCTGAAGTGTTATGGACCTTACGGACCTTGTTGATCCCGCCGGTGACAGTGAGGAGTTTGTCATGAAATGCGGCGGTGATCAACAGCCCAGGCGTACCGATAAAGGCCGAGCCGTCCTCACGGAAGCCAACGGCCAGATGCCAGGAGGAGGAGGAGCGCAAAACACCGTCGGTGATCACCATCCCCAGAGGGGCGCCGGTGGCCAAAACATAGTAGTCGCCGTTGATCCCGCTGACCACCCGGCGTCCCTGGGTCTCCAGTCCGCGGGCCATATTAGTGAGGGTAGCGCGGGAGAGCACTTTATCTCCATAAGACACTGTAGGGACAACGTTCTGATTGGGCTGGTAAGAGGTAAATCGTTCGGTGCGCAGGTCGGAATAGGTATCACTCCAGAAGAGCTTTTTGGTCAGTTTGGTCCCCTGGGATAGGGGTGTGTCACCGCTACGCAGCTCGCTGCCCATTGCCTCTGAGGCCAGTGCGGGGGAAATCGTCAGCAGCAGAGCCAAGCCTAGCGCGGCCACCCGCGCTGTAAAACGTCTCATGATAGTTTAAGTTCCTTTCTCATTGAGGTGCGAATGACCTACAGACACAAAGCCGGCGGTCATAAACCGGCATTCAAGGCTCCTTATGTTCCTCTAAAACGGCGTTCCTGTTGAGGGGACAGTGCCGCAGACGGGGGAGAACGCTCTCCAATGTGGCCTCCTCCTGGATGGCCAGGAGATCCCCAATCAGCTGGTTGGACAGGAGGAAGCCGGTAGGGGTCAAATTCCAGCGCCGGTCGTGCCGCTCAGCCCAGCCCTGACGCTCGTACTCCTCCAGCTTCTGTTCGATGGGATCAAAGTTGAGAAAATACTCCCGGCGGTATTCCCACTCCTCCACCCCGCGGGTGGTCCGCAGGCGGAGCATGAGGTATTCTCCTCCCCGCTCTCGCTGGGGGATGAGCTCAGACTCGTCAATGATCATACCGCCCCCCAGTACACCGTCGATGTAAGCATCCAGATCCCGGACAAAGGAGTACCGCCGTCCGCCGAAATCCGAGTGTGCGCCTGGGCCGAACCCCGCATAGGGGCGGCCCATCCAATACTTGAGGTTGTGTCGGCACTGGCAGTTTGGCCTAGCAAAGTTGGAGATCTCATATTGCAGGTAGCCATCCTTCTTGAGCCGGTCCACCATCCATAGGTACATATCGGCCTGGGTATCGTCGTCTGGCAATTGCTCGCCCCGCTGGACCCGTGTGTCAAGGGGGGTGCCGGACTCCACCTTCAGGCCGTAGCAGGACAGGTGGTCAGGGGCCAGAGCCAGAGCCTGTTCTACAGTATTCTTCCAGCTCTCCAGGCTCTGGCCGGGCAGACCGTAGATGAGATCCAGGCTGAGATTTTTGATCTTGGCCCCCCGCACAGCCTGGACGGCCTGGGCCGTCTGCTGAAAGGTGTGGGGCCGGTGGAGACTGGCCAACTCGGCGTCACAGGCCGACTGGACCCCCAGGGAGATCCGGTTGACTCCGGCGCGCCGCAGGCGGGTGAGCAGCTTGCTGTCTACACTGTCTGGGTTGCACTCCATGGAGATCTCACAGTCACGGGCCATGTCAAAGCGTTTCTCTACCTCACTCAGCAGCGCCTTGAGACGCTTTCCGCCGAACACACTGGGGGTGCCGCCGCCAAAATACACGCTGTCTACCTGGTGGCCCCGGCTGAGGGGACCGGTCTCCTTGATATGGGCCAGCAGCGCCTTGAGGTAATCGTCCATCCGATCCTCCCGTCCAGCCAGGGAGTAGAAGTCGCAGTAGTCGCACTTGCTACGGCAAAAAGGGATGTGAATATAAACGCCGAGCTTTTCCGCCATATGGAACACCTCTTGTTTTTTGCACTGTCGCGCCGGGAACACGGCGCCGCTCTGGATCTGTCTTTGCCGTACCAGCGGTCTAATCCAGAGATACAGCTATTATACGACATTTCTGCTCTTTTGAAAAGGAGAGAATCATGGTTCAAAAAATGGTACAGCATGAGCTTCTATCGGGTCGGCCAGGCTGTTTTATGGATTAAATTGGAGGTTCTATCTGTGGAGAAAAATAAAAAAATTGTTTCTTAAATAAAATATTGTAGCTTCTCCATAAAAAACTATTGACTTTACCTGAAATTGAGCTATAATTTTAACTAGAAGTCATACAATCATTATAAGACTTTTGCGTTATCAACGGAACCAGCTGTCCTATCCGCCTAGGGCGGTGCTGGCCGGAAAGAGAGGGAAGCGTTTCCAGCAAAGCACCGGCATAAAAGAATACTCCAAAAGGCCGCAGTGCGGCGGTTTGTTATTTGTCATTTTCCACGAACCGCCGCTTTTCATTTGGAACAGTCTGTGGCCAACAATCCACTTTCGAAAGGAGCCTGAAAATGAACGTGGTGGAAATGCGCGGAATCTACAAATATTTTGGGGATTTCTGCGCAAATAAAGAGGTGAATTTAACGCTCAAAAAGGGCGAAGTCCACGCGCTGTTAGGGGAGAACGGCGCGGGGAAGTCTACCTTGATGAACATCCTGTACGGATTGTACGCCCATGACAAGGGACAAATCCTTATCAACGGTGAAGAGGTCCACATGGAAAGTCCCAGTGTGGCCATTCAAAAGGGAATCGGCATGGTTCACCAGCACTTTATGCTTATTCCGCAGCTTACAGTGACACAAAATGTCTTTTTAGGCATGAAAGAGGCAGGCATTGTACTCAACAAAAAAGAGCTGGACAAAAAGGTGGCCGACATGAGCGCAAAATTTGGGTTTAATATTGACCCAGGCGCCCTCATTTGGCAGATTCCAGTGGGTGTGCAGCAGAAGGTTGAGATTATCAAGGTTCTGATGCGCAACGCTAGAATTTTAATTTTGGATGAGCCCACCGCGGTGCTGACCCCCAACGAGGTCAGCGAGCTCTTCCAGTCCATTAAAACCCTGGCCAGCGAGGGCTATTCCATTATCCTCATCACCCACAAGATGAGTGAGGTGCTGGAGTACACAGACCGGGTGACGGTCATGCGGCTTGGCGAGGTCATCGGCTCGGTGGAGGTCAAGGACACCACGGAAGACGAGCTGGCCAGCATGATGGTAGGCCGCAAGGTGGACCTGGACCGAAAGATCACCCCTCAGCCTGCGGGCGCTCCGCTCCTGCAAATGCAGCATCTGGTAGTCAAGAACGACAAGGGACTGGACGCGGTGAAGGATGTCTCCTTCGAGGTCCACGCCGGAGAGATCGTCGGCATCGCCGGGGTAGACGGCAACGGCCAGCTGGAGCTGGGCGAGGCCATTGTGGGCGGCCGCAAGCTGGAGTCCGGGGAGGTGGTCCTGGATGGAGAGCCGGTGGGCAAAAAGTCCATCCGCTACCACATGGACAAGGGGCTGTCCCACATCCCGGACGACCGGCACAAAAAGGGGCTGGTGCTTCAGTTCTCAGTGGAGTCCAACCTGATGCTGGGCCGCCAGCGCAGCAGTTTGTTTGCCAACGGATTTTTCCTGAGCACCAAGAAAATTGAGGATAAGGCTGCCGTTCTGGTGGAAGACTTTGATGTGCGCCCCAGAGACATCCACTATCTGGCCGGGGGCCTGTCGGGCGGCAACCAGCAAAAGGTAATTCTGGCCCGCGAGGTGGACCGGAATCCCAAGGTGCTCCTGGCCATTCAGCCCACCCGCGGCCTGGACATCGGCGCAATCGAGTTTGTCCGCTCCAAACTGGTAGAGGAGCGCAACAAGGGGACGGCTGTCCTCCTTATCTCCACCGACCTGGACGAGATCCTGTCCCTGTCTGACCGGATTCTGGTCATGCACGGCGGCGAGGTCATGGGCGAGGTCTCCTATGACATTCCCATTGAAGAGCTGGGCCTGATGATGGCCGGCAAGAAACGGGAGTCAGAGAGGAAAGGGGGTGTGGGCGCATGATCGGCGGCATGGTAAAACCTATTGATGTTTTGAAGTCCTTCTGGAAGCCCCTTGTGGCGATTCTGGGCTCCATTGTGGTCAGCGCCCTGCTGCTGGTGGCCTTTGGCTACCCGGTGGGTGAGGCTTTCCAGTCTCTGTGGGAGGCCTCCTTTAAAAACCTGCGGGTGTTTGGTAACATGCTCAATAAGGCCAGCCCCCTGCTCTTTACCGGCGTGGCCGTGGCCATTGGCAACCGTGGCAGCGTGTTTAACATCGGCGCCGAGGGACAGTTCCTGCTGGGCGCTGTGGCTGCCACTTGGGTTGGCATCACCTTTACCGGCCTGCCCGGCCCGGTGCTGATGGTTCTGATGATCCTGGCTGGCGCGCTGGCCGGCGCCGCCTGGGCCTTTATCCCCGGCATTTTGAAAGCTAAGCTGGCCATCTCCGAGGTCATCACCACCATCATGTTTAACTACATCGCCCTGCAGCTGGTGGGCTTCCTGGTGCGTACCGTCCTGCGGGACCGCACCCAGGCCGAGCCCCAGTCCTACGCCATTGCCGAGCAGGGCTATCTCCCCTATCTGATCGACAAAACCAAGCTGCATCCCGGTTTCCTCTTTGGCTGTATTGTGGCAATTCTTATCTTTATCCTGCTCTTTAAGAGCTACTTCGGCTACGAGGTCCGAGCGGTGGGCTTTAATAACACCGCCTCCAAGTACGCGGGAATCAGCGTCAATAAGACTGTCGTTATGACCATGCTGATCTCAGGCGCTCTGGCTGGAATGGGCGGCGCTTTTGAGCTGGCTGGCGGCTCCCACTATCTCTATGAGAAGATCTCCGCCGGGTATGGCTATACCGCCATCGCGGTCTCCGTCCTGGCCAACAACAACCCAATCGGCGTTATCTTCAGCTCTATGCTCTTTGGATTCCTGGACACCGGTTCTACCGCGATGCAGCGCTCTATCGGCGTGTCGTCCTCCTTTGCTGACATCGTGCAGGGCATTATCATTATCTTTGTGGCCGTGGCCGCTGCCAGCCGTGGCGTGGCCAAAAAAGCGCCGGCTGTCAAGGCCGCGAAAACCGAGAAAAAGGAGGGGCAGTAACGTATGGATCTCTCTTTCTTCCTCGCCGCTATGGTCCGTATGGCCACCCCGCTGCTCATTGCAGCATTAGGTTTGGTGGTCTCCGAGCGGGCCGGCCTGATGAACATTGGCGTGGAGGGCACCATGCTCTCCGGCGCGTTTGCCGCTTTCGCTATCACCTACTATACCAACTCCTACTGGCTGGGCCTGCTGGCCGGAATGCTGGCCGGTGCAGTTATGGCGCTGATCTTTGCCGTGACCTCCATCCACTTTAAGGCTCCCCAGATCGTCATCGGCTGCGCCATCAATATGCTGGGCTCCGGTTTGACCGCTGTACTCTTCCGCAAGCTCTTCTTTGACGCGTCCACCGGCGGTACCCAGGTCCCCACCTTCCCCACCCTGAAGATCCCCGGTCTGTCTCAGATCCCGTTTTTGGGTGAGATGCTCTTTTCCCATAATATCATTGTCTATCTGGGCTTCCTGCTGGTTCCGGCCCTCTGGTTCGTCATGAACCGGACCTCTATCGGCACCCAGATCATCGCCGTGGGCGAGCACCCCAAGGCGGCGGACAGCTTGGGTATCAACGTCTTTACCACCCGCTATCTGGCGACTCTGTTCAGTGGCGTGCTCATGGGCATGGCGGGAGCTTACCTGTCCATCGCCCAGTCCAACACCTTTAACGTGGACATGACGGGCGGCAAAGGCTATATCGCCATGGCCGTGGTGGTGCTGGGCAAGTGGAGATGCCTTGGCGTGCTGGGCGGCGCCCTCCTCTTCGGCGGCGCCAATGCCCTGCAGATGACCCTGCAAAACATGAACCTCGGCATTCCCAACAACCTGATCCTGATGGTCCCCTATGTGGTGACTGTTATCGCCGTCATCGCTGGCTGCAAGCAGCGGGCGATTGACGCCAGCGCCAAGGGAACCCCCTACGAAAAAGCCTAAAACAGCCAGTT
>JAAWBF010000014.1 GCA_022792555.1 Oscillospiraceae bacterium | reverse complement strand
TGCAGTCGTTAGGTATCCCCTCCCCTCTGGGGAGGGGATACAGGGTCCCGGTCCCTATGAGCGGCCTGACGGCGCCCGGCGGATCCCGATCTCCCGGAGCTTGCGCTCCAGGGCGGCACAGCGGGTATAAATGCCGTCTCCGGCGGTGGACCGGTAGCGCTTATAGACCAGTGCGCCAGGGAGCAGGTACACCTTGGCCCCGGCCAGCAGGGCGGCCAGGACCTCGGTCTCGGCGGGGGTGCCGGGGGTGCAGGCCGCCAGCCGCCCCATGGCGTCCAAGGGGAGGGCTTGAATATACAGCGCCCCATCCCGCCACACGGTTTTCATGGGCCGCTACAGTAAAAGCAGGCCCCGGTCCCCTTTGCGGAACCCGCAGGCGTTGGCCTCGTCGTAGTCCAGATGGACAACTGTAGAGGACTTGGAGGAGACCCGGAGCTCCACATCTTCAAGGATCAGGGGCCGGCTGGTATAACATTTGAGACGAACCCGCTGCCGGTCTGTCACTCCAAAGAGGGCGGCGTCCTCCGGGGTCATGTGGATGTGCCGCTTGGCGGCAATCAGGCCATGGGAGAGGGTGATAGACCGGTCCCCGTGGCGGATGGTAATGCCGGGGGTCCCCTCCAGCTGGCCGGAAAGGCGGACCGGCGGTGTGACACCCAGGGCTACTGCATCGGTGAGGGAGATCTCCACCTGACTTTCGGGGCGCTCCGGGCCCAAAATGACCACATTGGGGATCTCCCCCTTGGGCCCTGCCAGCGTCACCCGCTCGGCGCAGACGAACTGCCCCGGCTGGGACAGGTCCTTGATCCGGTTGAGCTGGTAGCCCAGACCGAACAGCGCCTCCAGGTGGGGGCGGGAGAGGTGGACGTGCCGCCCGCTGGCCTCAATCTCAATGGTCAGACGGACGGCGATTTTTTCCGCCAGCTGGGCCAGAGCGGCTGTGTTGACTGTTGTCGTAATCATGCACCACCTTGACGTACTGTCCCCCCGTGGGGAAAGACAGATTGGGATTCAGCTGTGGTCCTTGCATAACTGCCCGCCTTGAGCTTGATCATCATGATCCACATGAGGGAGGACAGGCGGTTGAGTCCAAGGATCATATCGGGACGGGTGACATTGCCGTCCGGGTCCCGAAAGGCGGCATAGGCCGCCAGTTCAACCTGCCGGACCAGGGTGCGCAGCCGGTTGACCGCCAGAAGAGACGGACCGTCGGTGTAGTGAACCAGAAAATGGGGGTGGCCCAGATGGCGCTCTGGATAGTGGGAATAGGTGCGCAGCTGGTCCGGCGTGTAGCCGCACAGGGTAAACGTCCCCACCGGCTCGTCCAGCACGTCAAAGCGGATATACCGCCGGACAAAGCCCAAAACCTCCTCCAGCTCCTCCGCCAGGGTGTGAAACCCCTCACCTGCGGCTGCCTGCTGGGTCAGGGTGATCTCAGCCTCCAGCGCGTCGATCCAGCCGCGGAAGGCGATACGGGGGTGATCCTTGAAGACCAGTATATTTCCCTTCAAGTGGGTCATGTGCTCCGGCTTGTCCTGGAGGACGGCGCCAAAGAGGGTTTGGTATTTGCCGGGGGATACAGTCCCCTCCTCCTGGGGGCCGCTTTCCTCCGGGCGGCCCTGGGGGTAGACAACCTCAATCCGGTGGTCCCGCAGATAATCCATGGCCCCAGGTGTGAGCTTTTGATCCCGGTTGACTACCACCGGCCCTCGGGTGCCGTGGTTGGACATACGGCGCACATCGGCCTCGGTCAGCAGAGCCACGGCTACTGGCCGCTTTCATCCCTGTGGGGCAGGATGCAGTCTACCTCGGCGTGGGGCCGGGGAATGACGTGGACCGAGATCAGCTCGCCCACCTTCTCTGCCGCGGCCGCGCCGGCGTCGGTGGCCGCCTTGACCGCGCCCACGTCGCCCCGGACCATTACTGTCACCAGGCCGCCGCCTATCTGTTCCTTACCGGTCAACTGGACGTTGGCCGCCTTTACCATGGCGTCTGCCGCCTCAATGGCGCCCACCAGTCCTTTTGTCTCTACCATACCCAATGCGTTTGTATTTGCCATCCTTTCTGCTCCTTTCCGTTGTGGACCCGCTTGCCGGTCCGGACTCGATTTCCTATCCCCCGGCGGGACAGGCGCCATGGCGCTGACCTGTGCGCTGCCGCCGGGTGCGGAGGCTTTCTGTTTGGGGGACTGTTTGACAATTTTTTGCACAATGGGAGCGTCTACATCGGCGGGGGGAGGCTTTCCTGTCTGATTCTCCCCCTGTACCGCCGCTGAAAGCCCTGTACCGCCGGGCTGATGACCCCCAACTGGAGCGGCGGTCTCCGCCGGCATGTGGGGAATACCGCCCACCGTCCCCGCGGTCTGGCCGTTGGCCGCGTGGACCTTCTTGCGCCGCTTGGGGGACTCGTCCATGTGCTCCGGCTGTTCCGCCATCAGGCTGTTGGTCAAATTCTGTACCTCTTGCAGCAGTGCCTCCTGGGGATTGAGGAGGACCCCGTCGGCGTTGACTTCACTCATGCTTGTAACCTCCTTGCAATCTGACGGACCAGCTCATCCAGCAGGCTGCTGTCCACTGCCTCACTGGACTGGGACACAGAGGCTTGGTATAGCGACTCCCGCTCCCGTACCCCCCAGGCGATCCGTTTGATGTTGATGAGATCCAGCGGGCCGATGTTATTCGAGCTGGAGGAGCCGCCCACCGCCCCACAGCCCAGAGTTAGGGCGGGGAACAGGCAGGTGGTGGCCCCGATGCCCCCCAGAGAGGCCGGGGTATTCACCAGGACCCGGCTGGCCGGGACCGCCTGGGCAAACCGCCGGACGACCTCCTCCTCCTGGCTGTGAATGCAGAAGGTGTGGCCCGCCCCCTCCCACTCCAGGATCTCCACGCACCGGTGGAGGACGGCCTCCTCGTCTGGCTCTACAAAGTAGGCCAGGATAAGGCCCAGCTTCTCACTGGAATAGGGATGGTCCCGGCCAACGCCGGTCTCCTTCGCCACCAGAACACGGGCGGAGGGGGGTACAGCGGTCAGTCCGGCCAGCTCAGCCAGGACCGCGACCGATTTTCCCACAATGGCGGGGTTCATGGTGCCGTTAGACCGCAGGAGGAAGCGGGACAGACGCTTGTGCTCCTCGTCGTTGAGGAGGTAGGCGTTTTGCTCCCGCAGGGCGCGGGTGACAGCGGGCTCCATGTCCTGGGTCAGGATAATACTCTGCTCGCTAGCGCAGACGGTGCCGTTGTCAAAGGTTTTGGAGTCCAGAATCCGCTTGACGGCAAGGGCCGGGTCCGCCGAGCGGTGGATATAGGCCGGGCCGTTGCCCGCGCCTACCCCGATGGCGGGGGTGCCGCTGGAGTAGGCCGCCCGGACCATGCCCGGCCCGCCGGTGGCCAAAATCAGCCGGGTGTGCTGGTGCTTCATCAGCGCGTCCGTGGCCTCCAGAGTGGGGATGGTCAGGCAGGAGATGGCCCCCTCCGGTGCCCCGGCCTCCATGGCCGCCTGGCGCAGGATGCGGACGGTCTCCAGGATGCAGTTGACCGCGCTGGGGTGGGGGGAGAAGATAATCGGGTTGCCCGCTTTCATACAGATCATGGCTTTATAGATGACCGTAGAGGTGGGGTTGGTGGAGGGGACCAGGCCGGCGACAACACCGACCGGTACGCCGATGTCGACCGTGCGCTTTTCCCGATCCTCGGCTAAAATGCCGTGGGTGTGCTCGTCCTTGATGGCCTCGTACAGGGTCAGGGCAGCAAAGCGGTTTTTCAGCTCTTTATCCGCCGCCAGACCGAAGCCGGTCTCCTCCACAGCCATCGCGGCCAGCCGCCGGGCATTTTCCGCCGCCGCGGCGGAGAGGGCCGCCGTGATGCGATCCAGCTCGGCCTGGCTCATATTAGCCAACACAAGCTGGGCCTTGCGGGCCTGGCGGACGAGATCCCGTACCTGCTGGATGGATTGTAAATCTCGATCAAGTTCCATAACATACCTCCTTGTTTCGCGCTTACCTGCGCATACCGGACAACCGCCCGCCTACGCGTGGGCCGGCGTTCCCACCGGCCCACAGACGGTTATAGCTCCCTGGGACGGGCTGCTATTGCCTGGACCGCGCTTTCAAAGGCTGCGGCTGCGGCGTTGCAGGCCGACTGAGTGCCAGTGAGCAGACCGCCGCCGAAGTTGGTCTCGCTGGGGGGCTGAAAGAAGGCCACCAGCTCCACATCGGAGGCCTTCAACGCCTCGTCCAGCCCGACCACTGCCTCCAGGGGCGGGGCGATGAGATAGGCCAGGGCCTCCCCCTCTGGGACCCCTGCGGTTTTGGACAGATAGGTGCCCGTGCGGGAGACGGTATGGGCAAAGTAGATAATAGAATCGTCCTCATTGGCCGAGCGGAACCCGGTTGTCTCAAAAAAGGACACACAGGCCCGCAGGCCGGACTGGACCTCCGCCGGGTTGGGCCCGGCTAGAATCCCGATGACTTCCCCGGCCAGCTTGGTGGAAGCATTGGCCGCGCCGGCGTAGAGGGAGCGGCCATAGACCACCTCCACTGCAGCGGCCTTGGTGGCCTCATCCAGGGCGCAGTAGGTTACATCATCACTGTCGGCGGTGAGGATTCCGATGGACCGGAACTGAGGAGGCAGCTCCAGCCGCTGGGCCAGGGTCTCGCTGACGTTGGCAATGGTGTGGGTGGCCAAAATGTTGGCGGGAATGAGATCGCCAGTCATAGCATCACCTCAGATCGATGCCGGAGGCCTTTTTCTCCAGCATGGTTTTGATCAGGTCCGCAATGTGCGCCCCCGCCTCTACGGCGGTGGTGCCCTGCCGGTGGATGTTGGAGATGACCGTCCGCTTGGACTCAGGAATCCCCAGATAGGGCTGATAGGTGAGGTAGGCCGACATGGACTCGGCTGTCACCAGGCCGGGGCGCTCCCCCACCAGCATACAGACTACCTGGGCTCCTGTCAGCTCTCCAATGTGGTCCGAGGCCCCTACCCGGCAGTATTTGACAAAAAGCACCGGACCGGGCTCAATTCCATACCCCTTGAGTCCCGCCTGAATGGCCTCCATGCAGTCTGCGGCGTTGGCCTCAATGGCCGCGGAGCTCAGGCCGTCCCCCACCACCAGGGCGACCTGAGGGGAGGTACCGAAGGTGCGCTGAATGAGAGCCTGATTTTGCTCGTCAAATCGGCGGCCCCGGTCGGGCCGGGTGAGATACTCGTCCTTCTCCTGGCACAGAGTCTGGGCAAAGACATAGCCGTGCTGGGAGATAAATGTCTCAGGGACCTGGGAGAAAACCGAGTCCTGGGCCGCCGCGTGGTCAGCCCGCATACGCAGCATGGTAATCGTCTTGTACCGCGCCCCTGCCCGGCCTACCCCTAGACGGGCAGGCGTTTTCTTCTTGAGGGCCAGAAAGGCCGGAGCGTTGGTGGGGTTTTCCACCAGATACTGCTCCCGCAGGTCGATGGCCGCGATGTCCTCCAGACAGGCACTGGAATCCGTCGGCCCCTCCGGCTCCATGGGGTGGTAGTCCGAGCCCTTCACCTGGGGGGTGGGGGCCTGCCCGGCCAGCTCAGCCACCATGCGCTCCACCAAGGCGCGCAGTTCTTTTTCGTTCATAAAAGTTCACCTCACACAGGGCCGGCCGGCCCCGAATCGGTTGTTCTATAGCAGTTCTCAGAAATAGCAATAGAGTGTTTCTTTGTCTCCACCCCCTCCGGAGGTAGAGACAATATCAGTAATTTGAAGACATCCTCTAGGCAAGGATAATGACAGTCAAAAGCTATGCCAATAAAATGGAGGCGTCCCCGGCCAAGGGGGTGAGACGGTTGTGTTCCACAAAGCCCATATGCTCCAGCCAGGCCTGGAAGGGGGCGATGGCGGTGAGACCGAAGAGCTCCCGGAGGGCGGCGGTCTCGTGGAAGCCGGTGGTCTGGTAGTTGAGCATCACGTCGTCCCCGTGGGGGATGCCCATAAAGTAGTTGCACCCGGCGGCGGTCAACAGAACGGCCAGGTCCTCAATGTCGCTCTGGTCGGCTTTCATATGGTTGGTGTAGCAGGCGTCGCAGCCCATGGGAATCCCGGTGAGCTTGCCCATAAAGTGGTCCTCCAGCCCAGCCCGGATGACCTGCTTTGAATTGTATAAATATTCGGGGCCGATAAAGCCCACCACCGTGTTGACCAGGAAGGGCTGATAGCGCTTGGCGAAGCCGTAGCACCGGGCCTCCATAACCACCTGGTCCGCTCCGTGGTGGGCCTCGGAGGAGAGCTCAGAGCCCTGGCCGGTCTCAAAATACATGACGTTTGGCCCCTCCGCGTTGCCCTGCCGGAGGGCCAGCTGCCGGGCCTCTTCCAGAAGCTTGCCGTCCAGGCCAAAGGCCTCGTTGCCCTTCTGGGACCCGGCGATGGACTGGAAGATCAGATCACAGGGCGCCCCCTGGCGCACCGCCTCCATCTGAGTGGTGACATGGGCCAGGACACAGATCTGGGTGGGGATGGACCAGCGGCTGCGGATCTCGTGGAACCGGTCCAGTACCCGGCGGACGCTCTCCACGCTGTCATCCACCGGGTTGAGGCCGAGCACCGCATCCCCCGCCCCGTAGGTCAGCCCCTCTAACAGACTGGCCATAATGCCGTCCGGGTCGTCGGTGGGGTGGTTGGGCTGGAGGCGGCAGGACAGGGTCCCCGGCAGACCGATGGTCGTGTTGCAATGGGCGGTGACAGTCAGCTTTTTGGCGGCGTAGATCAGATCTAAATTGCTCATCAGTTTGGCAACGGCGGCGATCATCTCGGCGGTCAGCCCCCGGCTGAGACGGCGGATGGCCGCTCCGTCGTTGCGCTCGTCCAGCAACCACTCCCGCAATTCGGACACCGTCCAGTTCTGAATCCCGGCGTAGATCTTTTCATTGACATCGTCCTGAATGATCCGCGTCACCTCGTCCTCCTCGTAGGGAACGGCGGGATGGTTGCGCAGATCGGACAGAGTCAGGTTGGCCACAACTACCTTGGCGGCCACCCGCTCTTCGGCGGTTTCAGCGGCGATTCCCGCCAGACGATCCCCCGACTTCTCCTCGTTGGCTTTGGCTAAGACATCTGTCACCGACTTGAATTCGTAGACATGGTTGAGCAGCTTGGTCTTGAGTATCAAGTCTCTTCATCTCCTTTTTGCTTCCCTGCCGGCCTGGGGCGGGGTATTATATCAGCTGTGAAATACCAACGTTTTCATGACCACGGGCACAACCGCCCCGTTGGCCACCGGAGCACCCACGTCCAGATAGTCCCCGCTGTCCAGATGAATCCCATCCAGGCAGAGAAGCGGGCCGGGGATCTGGGGGGCCAGGGCCTGGCCAAGGACCTTGGCCATGTCAGACTCCAGGACCAGGACGGGGAAAAAGCCCGCCTCCAGCAGCGGCTGGAGCCCCTGCCGGACCCCCTGGGCCACCTCCTGGACCCGGTGGTAGGTGGGGTTGTGTATCCCACGCAGGGCCAGTGCAAGCTGGGTCAGGCCGTCTCCGCCGGCGAACCAGCACAGCTTGGACGAGATGGCACCAGCCAGCTGGGCGGCGTCCCCCGCCTCCTCCGCCTGGGTGAGCTTGAGAACGGGCAGATTTTTAAGGGGAAACGAGATCCCGCGGTAGAAGACAGTGGCCCCGGAGAGGTCGGTGGCATGGCTCCCAGCGCCCACCACCGTGGCCCGGATGGTCTCATCACCTAGGCGGGTATCCACACCCTGAAAACCCGCCCGGATAGCCTGGCCCAGCAGAACGCCGAGATCGCCGTAGAGAAAGGGATCGGCAGGGGCAGCTCCCATACAATCGGCCACACCGCCGGAAAAGGAGCAGATCAGCGGCCCTGGCGGCGGGGTCCACTTTGTGCCTGCTGTGATCAGCGCATCCAGTCTGTCCCGGCCCGGCCGCAGGCCCGCAGCCTGCTCTAGGGCCTGAACCAGGGCATCGATCACAGGGGACAGCAGATCTGGGCTGGCCGTCTGCCCCAGACCTGGGGGCGGGGGACCACCGGCGTCAGCCAGCCGGTGGAGCGCTTTGGACACATAGGTGATCTGCCTGTCCGCAATCTTGATCAGCCGCCCACCCACATCCAGACAGCCAGTGGCGGCCAGCTCTCCCTCCGGCGTGAAATAGGCCAGATTAGAGGTCCCGCCGCCGATGTCAAAGTGCAGGACAGCGGCGTGTTTCTCTCTGGCGCAGCGGTCCGCCCCCGCCCCCCGGGCGGCCAGAATGGACTCCAGATCAGGGCCGGCGGTGGCCACCACGAAATCTCCGGCATAGGCGGACAGGGCGTTTAAAACCTCTTTGGCGTTCTCCTTCCGGGCGGTCTCTCCTGTAATGATCACGGCTCCGGTGTCAATCTGTCCTTTTTGGAACCCGGAGCGCCGGTACTCCTCCTCTACAATCTCCCGCACCCCCTCGGCGTGGATCGCCGTGTCAGAGCGCAGGGGGGTGAAGTGGATGCCGCTGCGGTAGAGGACCTCCCGCTGGGCGATGCTGATCTGAGGGACCGAGAAGGGGTTGGCCCGGTTCTCCAGGGTGAGCCGGGAGATCACAAGCTGTGTGGTGGTGGTGCCAATGTCAATCCCCACTGAGAGCAGGGCTTCCTGCATGGGTGTTACCTCCTTACAGGATCAATTGAAGAATTGCCTTCAGGTCGTCCACCGCCGCCTCCCTGGGGTTAGCAGGGGCACACACGTCGGCTAGGGCGGCGTTGGCCAGCATATCCGCGTCGGCCAGGACTGTACTGCGCGCTATCCCGCAGTCGGTGAGCCGGGCAGGCATTCCCAGGGTATCCCGCAGGCGCTGGAGCGCGGCGGCCAGAGACCGGGCGGAGCCGGACAGCCCGCAGGCACGGGCCAGCGCGGCGTAGTGCTGGGCGGCGGTCCGATCCCCGCTGTTAAAGTGAATAACGTGGGGAAGAAGTATCGCGTTAAGACGCCCATGGGGGATGTGGTAGCGGCCCCCCAGGGCATGGGCCAGGCTGTGGCAGATCCCAAGCCCAGCCCCGTTGAAGGCGATCCCCGCCAGACAGGAGGCCTGGAGCATCTGCTCCTTGGCCCGATCCTGCTCCCCGCCGGTCCGGCAGGCTGAGGGCAGGGCGCGGAAGGCCAGAGGAAAGGCCTTCTCGGCCAGTGCGGCGGTAAAGGGGGTTTCGTTTCTGGCAACGCTGGCCTCGGCGGCGTGGGTCAGGACATCCATCCCGGTATCGGCGGTGACAGCTGGAGGGACACCCGACAAGAGAGAGGCGTCCAGTACTGCGGCATCGGGCAGAAGCGCATCGTCCACCAGGGGATATTTGACCCCTGCTTTGCTATCGGTGAGGACGGCAAAGGATGTCACCTCCGAGCCGGTCCCCGCCGTGGTGGGAATGCACCAGAAGGGGCAGTCCGGCCTGCCGGAGAAAAACCGGATGGCCTTGGCACAGTCCATAGGGGAGCCCCCGCCAAAGGCGATCAGCAGTTCAGGGTTAAAGGCGCGAAACCGCTCGACCCCCTGGGCCACAAGCTCCAGAGGGGGATCGGGGACGACCTGGGAAAAGACCTCCAACGCCCCGCCTCCAATTCGATTTGTGATCCGGTCCAGCAGGCCAGATTCGGCCAGAAAGCCGTCGGTGACAAGCAGAATTCGTTTCCCCATCAGCCTCTCTAGGGCCGCCAGGGCATCTGTGCCGAAATAAAGAACCGGCTTGACTGCAAATTGTTCCATGGTGTACCCCGTCTCATCGTTGATGGGCTTAGTATGGTGCCCGGCCGGAAAATTATACACACGGAACTTGAACGGAATCATTTTGGAACGGCGTACAGTTAGAGACGGAGGGGATGAGAAAAAGGTTGAACAAATTGACAGTTGCATTTTCTCTCATGCAGGGGTATAATAATACAAATCATAGGTCTGTGAGGCAGCTTGCAATGAGACGATCCACCCTCACAATTACATCCTTCTCCTATTCCAACAGCTGGGCTCGATTTATGGGCACCGGCTATTTTGCGTTGGCGTTTAGAAGGATGAAATAGGTGGGCGGGACCGGAAGCGGTCTCAGGCTGCTCCATAGCGTTGCAGGTTTTATGGGGGCTCATTGATTTCATCAATGGGCCCCTTTTTTCGTTCCCTTGGGGCCCATGGATCCCGGCATGTGTAGCTGGGCCGCCCCCAAGAAAGAGACGAAAGGAAGTCAGTAATATGGTCATCATTATGAAGCCGGGTACCGGCAAAGAGGAGATCGACGCCCTGGCGGCGCGGTTTCGGGATCAGGGATTGGATGTCGGAATTACCAACGGGATAGACTGCTCCATTTTAGGTCTGGTGGGGGATACCTCCTGCCTGGACATCGACAAAATTGCCATGCAGCCCCATGTGGAGCGGGTCATGCGGGTCCAGGAGCCCTTTAAAAAGGCCAACCGAAAGTTCCACCCCACCGACACGGTGGTAAATGTGGGCAAAGCCAAGATCGGCAGCGGGAGCTTCTGCGTCATCGCCGGGCCGTGTTCGGTGGAGAGTGAAGCACAGATCATCGAGGTGGCCCAGGACGTGAAGAAATCGGGGGCCGCACTCCTCCGGGGAGGGGCCTTTAAGCCCCGGACCTCCCCCTACTCCTTCCAGGGCCTGGGGACCCCCGGCCTGGACCTGCTCTTGGAGGCCAGAGAGGCCACCGGCCTGCCCATTGTCTCCGAGATCATGGCCCCCCGCTATGTGGACCTGTTCGAGGAGAAGGTAGATGTGGTGCAGATCGGCGCCCGGAATATGCAGAACTTCGACCTGTTAAAAGAGGTGGGCCGGATGAGTAAGCCGGTTCTCCTCAAGCGGGGGCTGTCCAACAGCTACGAGGAGTGGATCATGTCCGCCGAGTATATTATGAGCGAGGGTAACGAGAATGTGATCCTCTGCGAGCGGGGGGTGCGCACCTTTGAGACCTACACCCGCAATACCCTGGACGTGTCCGCCATCCCGGTCATTAAGAAGATGAGCCACCTGCCCATCATCGCCGACCCCTCTCATGCCTGCGGTATGAGCTGGATGGTGGAGCCCCTGGCCCTGGCGGCTATTGCCGCCGGCGCGGACGGCCTGATCATTGAGGTCCACAACGACCCGCCCCACGCCAAGTGTGACGGCAAGCAATCCCTGACGCCGGAACAGTTTGACGCACTGATGAAAAAAGTAGAGGCCATGACTGCCCTGATGGGGAAAACGCTGATCCAATAAACACCGCCTCAGCCGCTTCTGGCTGAGACAGGGAGGGAACTGCTATGAAAACACTGACCGTCGATCTGCCGGGCCGGGCCTATGAGATCCAGATCGAGCGGGGCCTGCTGGACCAGGTAGGGGAACACTGCCGGGCCGTTTTGCCAAAGGCGGAGCGGCTGGCAGTGGTGACGGACAGCACGGTCGGTCCGCTGTATGGCCAGCGGGTGCTGGACAGCCTGACGCAGGCCGGGTTTCAGGCCTGCCTTATCACCGTACCCGCCGGGGAGCCCTCCAAGTCCCTGGCCGTCCTGGAGCGGGTGTACGATGCACTGACCGGCTTCGGCCTGACCCGGACGGATGCAGTGGCCGCCCTGGGGGGCGGTGTGGTGGGGGATCTGGCCGGATTCGCCGCCGCGACCCTCTTCCGCGGGGTGGACTTCGTCCAGATTCCCACCACCCTGCTGGCCCAGGTGGATTCCTCGGTGGGGGGAAAGGTGGCCATTGACCTAAAGGCGGGGAAGAATTTGGCCGGGGCCTTCTGGCAGCCCAGACTGGTCCTCATGGACCCGGCAGTGCTGGATACCCTCCCGGAGCAGATCTTTTTGGAGGGCATGGCCGAGGTGGTCAAGTATGGCTGTATTTTTGACAGGACCTTTTTTGACTTCCTGGAGGCTCGGCCCAATCGGGCGGCCCTTATGGCCGAGATGGAACACATTCTCTACACCTGCTGCGACTTAAAACGGGGTGTGGTTGTGGAGGACGAGCGGGACACCGGGAACCGGATGCTCCTCAACTTCGGCCATACCCTAGGCCACGCCTACGAGCTGGCCGGGAACTACACCCGCTGGAGCCATGGGGCGGCCGTGGCCGCTGGGATGTGTACAGCTGCCAGGCTGGGGGTCTCTCTGGGGGTCACTCCGGCGGACCTGCCCGAACGGATCGAGGCTCTGTGTGCCGCTCTGGCCCTGCCGATCCGTATCCCATGTACCCAGGCGGACTATGCCGCCGCCATTGGGCTGGACAAAAAGGGCGTGGGGCACAGAATCTCCCTCATCCTCCTGGAGGGGTTAGGACATGGGATCCCCTACCCTATGGAAAAGGACCAGGTGCTCGCTGCGCTGGATGCCCTGCTTGAGGTGCTGTGATGAAGATAACCATACAACCGGCCCCACTCAAGGGCGCCATTACCCCACCCCCCTCCAAGTCCCAGGCCCACCGGGCTATCATCGCCGCCGCCCTGGCTGGAGGCGGAACGATCACCAATCTGGCGGATTCCCAGGACATCACAGCTACCCAGCGGTGCATGGCGGCCCTGGGAGAGCTAGGCGGCCTGCCCCGGCTGGACTGCGGGGAGTCGGGCTCTACCCTCCGTTTTTTGATTCCAATTGCCCTGGCCCTGCGGGGAGGCGGCATTTTCACAGGCCGGGGGCGGCTGATGGAACGGCCCCAGACCCCCTATCAAGTCCTCTTTCAGGACAAGGGGATCGCCTGGAGGCAGGAGGGACAGGTTTTGACGGTTCAGGGGAGCCTGATCCCCGGACGCTGCCCCATGCAGGGAGATGTGTCCTCCCAGTTTATCACCGGTCTGCTCTATGCCCTGCCCCTGCTGGCGGGGGACAGTGAGATCGTCCTCACCACCTCCCTGGAGAGCCAGGGGTATGTAGACCTGACACTGGAAGTGCTCTCCCTGTTTGGGATACAGATAGACAGGCGGGAGACGGGCTTCTGGATCCCCGGCGGACAGCGGTATATCCCACGGGATCTGGCAGTAGAGGCCGACTGGTCCCAGGCGGCCTTCTGGTACGCCGCCGCCGGGACGGGCAGTGCTGTACAGGTGATGGGCATGAACGCGGACTCCCGGCAGGGGGATCGGATTATCACCGCCTGGAAGCCCCTGCTGGACGGGCCGGAGGAGATCACCCTGGACGTGTCCGGCTGTCCTGATCTGGTTCCCCCGCTGGCGGCTTGGGCTGCCCTGCGGGCCGGACGGACCACCCATATGGTCAACGCGGCCCGGCTGCGGCTCAAAGAGAGCGACCGGCTGACGGCGGTCACCCAGGTACTCAACGCACTGGGCGGCGCTGTGGAGGAGGGGGCTGACTGCCTGACCATCCACGGGCGGGAGCGGCTGTCCGGCGGCACGGTCAGCGCCCACAACGACCACCGGATCGCCATGATGGCGGCCGTCGCCGCCGCCCGCTGTACCCAGTCTGTCACCATCCAGGGGGCGGAGTGTGTGGCCAAATCTTATCCCGGCTTTTGGGATGATTATGCGGCGCTGGGCGGACGCCTGAGCCGGGAGGAGGATTTTTAGGATGCGGTATACGATTTTTGGAGAATCCCACGGCCCGGCCATAGGGGTGGTGATGGAGGGGGTCCCTGCCGGGCTGGTGCTGGATGAGGGGGCCATCGCGGCCCAGCTGGCCCGCCGTGCGCCGGGGAAAAGTCCCCTGGCCACCGCCCGGAAGGAGACGGACGCGGTCCAGATCCTCTCTGGTGTCTTTGAGGGCAAGACCACTGGGACCCCCCTGGCCATGGTCATCGCCAACGCCGACCAGCACTCCGGCGACTATGAGTCCCTCCGCTATACCCCCCGGCCCAGCCATGGGGATTACCCCGGCTTTGTCAAGAGCGGGGGCTGCCTGGATTACCGGGGGGGCGGGCACTTCTCCGGGCGGCTCACCGCCCCGCTGGTGGCGGCGGGAGCGGTAGCCCGGCAGCTCCTGGCCCCCAGAGGGATCGCCATAGGGGCGCATATCAGTGCGATTTACGGGATCAGCGACGCCGTTTTGGAGGACCCGGAGGAGCTGCTCGCGGTCTCCCAAAAGGAATTCCCCGTCTTGGACGATGCCAAGGGGGAAGAGATGCAGGCGGCCATTTTGGACGCCAAGGAGGAGCAGGACTCGGTAGGTGGGAGCATTGAGTGTGTTGTCACCGGCCTGCCTGCTGGACTGGGCGCGCCCGACTTTGGGTGCAATGTGGAGGGGATCTTCTCCCAGTACCTCTTTGCGGTCCCCGCCGTCAAGGGGGTGGACTTTGGGGCCGGGGTGGCCTTTGCCCTCATGCGGGGGAGCGAGGCCAACGACCCCCTAGTCGTACAGGACGGTGTGATCACCGCAAAGTCCAACCACGCAGGGGGAATCAACGGCGGGATGACCAACGGAATGCCCGTGGTCTTTGAGGTGACTCTGCGGCCCACACCCTCCATCGCGCTGCCCCAGGAGAGCGTGGATCTGCGCACCGGGGAAGAAGTCGAGATCGCGGTCAAGGGGCGGCATGATCCCTGCATTGTCCCCAGAGCGGTCCCGGTCATCGAGGCGGCCGCCGCCCTAGCGGCCTGCGAAGTGTTGGGCTTTTAGAGCGGTTCTCAAAATTGCTGATATTGCCTCCACCCCCGGAGGGGGTAGAGACAAGAAAAAACTCTATTGCTATTGCTGA
Source organism: Oscillospiraceae bacterium (assembly GCA_022792555.1). Lineage (GTDB taxonomy): Bacteria > Bacillota > Clostridia > Oscillospirales > Oscillospiraceae > JAAWBF01. The sequence continues at coordinate 7,881 of JAAWBF010000014.1, read as the reverse complement.
GAACTGTTATAAATATACCGGTCATGGGCCGGAGGTTGGGGGAACTGTCATGACGGAATTAGAGCGCTGCCGCGGTGAGATCGATGAGATTGACGCACAGCTGGTTGCGCTGTTTTTAAAGCGGATGGAGATCGCCGGTCGGGTGGGGGCCTACAAGGCAGCCCGGGGTCTGCCGGTCTTGGATGCCGCCCGCGAGCGGCGAGTGGTGGAGGCCAAAGCGGCCATGACCGACGACCCGGCCCGCAAGCGGGACCTGGCTGCCCTCTATGAGACCATTATGGGCCTGTCCCGCCGCCAGCAGCGGGAGCTGGTCCAGGAGGGAACGGAGGATCCGGGGTATGCCGCCTGTCTGGCGGCCATGGCTGCGGCACGATCTCCGGTGGAACGCCCCAGGGTTGCCTATCAGGGGGAGCCGGGGGCCTACTCCGAGCAGGCCGCTGTAGGGCTCTTTGGCCCGGAGGTGGACAGCCGCGGGTGCCCTTGGTTTGAGGATGTATTCCACACTCTGGAGCAGGGAGAGGCGGACTACGCGGTCCTTCCGGTGGAGAACAGCTCCACCGGATCCATTCGCCAGGTCTACGATTTGCTGGCCCAGTACCACTACTATATCGTGGGGGAATACCAGCTGCGGGTAGATCACTGCCTGATGGCCCTGCCAGGTGTGACCCTGGAGGAGATCCAGTCCGTCTACTCCCACGAGCAGGGGCTGATGCAATGCGAGCAGTTTTTAAACTGCCACCGGGACTGGAGGCGGGTTCCCACCTTAGACACCGCCGGGTCTGCCAAGCAGGTGGCCCAGTCCGGGGATCGGACTGCCGCCGCTATCTGCGCCAGCCGTGCGGCGGAGATCTACGGCCTGGAGATCCTACAGGAGCGGGTGAACTATAACCAGGAGAATCACACCCGGTTTGTGGTGGTCTCCCCCGTAATGGAGCTGCCGGAGGGACGGGATAAAATCAGCGCGGTGTTCCATCTCCCCCACCAGAGCGGCTCCCTCCATGAGATTTTGACCATCTTCGCGGTCCACGGCCTAAACCTGATGAAGCTAGAGTCCCGCCCCATTCCGGGCCGGGGCTGGGAGTACCGGTTCTTCTTAGAGTTCTCCGGCGATCTGACCGTTCCAGGGATGGACGGGGTGCTCCACGAGCTGTCACAATTGGCCACTGAGTTTCGGATATTGGGTAATTTCAAGGGGTATGAACCATGAAAAATATTATCTTAATTGGTATGATGGGGTGCGGCAAGACCACCACTGGGAAGCTGTTGGCCCAGGCGCTGGGCTGGGAGCTGGCCGACACCGACCAGATGATTGAAGACCAGGAGGGGCGCTCCATTCCAGAAATTTTCGCCGATCCTGGAGAGGGCTACTTTCGAGACCTGGAGAAGCAGATGTCGGAGGCCCTGTCCCAGCGGGAAAATTTGATTATCGCCTGCGGCGGCGGGCTGCCCCTGCGGGCGGATTGCATCGGCCCACTCAAAGAAAGCGGTACGGTCTTCTTTTTGAACCGGGACCCAGGGGAGATCTATGATACAGTGTCCATGGCGGGCCGCCCCCTGGGACAGGGGGGGAAAGCCGCGTTCCTGGACCGCTTTGCCCTGCGGGAGCCGGTGTACCGCACTTGGGCGGACTGCATTGTGGACCACCCCATCTCACCGGAGATAGCCAGAACGGTGATCCTGCAAATGCTGGACCTCGACCTGAAGGAGCCGAAAAAGGGAGCATAGAGCCAACAGAGCCAACAGAGAGGAGCTTGTCATGAACTTTTTGATTCTCAACGGCCCCAATCTCAACCTGCTGGGAAAACGGGAGCCGGGGATCTACGGAGAGAACAGCTATGAGGCCCTGTGCCGCAGGCTGGAGGAATTCGCCGCCAGTCATGGGTCCCAGGTCCGCTGCTTTCAGTCCAACCACGAGGGGGCCATCATCGACGCCATCCATGCCGCTGACGGGGTGTATGACGCCATTATTATGAATCCAGGGGCCTTTACCCATTACAGCTATGCCATTTTGGACGCACTGAAGGGGATCTCCGTCCCCTGTATTGAGGTCCACATTTCCAACGTCCACCAGCGGGAGGAGTTCCGGCACAAGAGCGTTACCGCCCCCGCCTGTGTGGGTCAGATCTGCGGCCTGGGGCTTTACGGCTATGAGGCGGCCATGACCTATTTTCTCAACAACAAAAAGTAAGGAGTGCGGACCATGCAGGTAGCGGTGAGAAACAGAACCCAGAAGCTCTGCGTTATTGGGGACCCGGTGCTCCACTCTAAGTCCCCTATCATCCAGAATACCATTTTAAAGGCGATGGGGCTGAATTACGTCTATCTGTGCCAGCCAGTCCCCCGCGGGACGGTGGCCCAGTGGCTTCAGTGCGCCAAGTATATGGGGTATGCGGGCTTTAACGCCACCATGCCCCATAAAGAGGCACTGGTCCCCCTCATGGACCATCTGGACCCGGACGCTGCCCGGTTCGGCGCGGTGAATACCGTGTGCATCCGGGACGGGGAGAGCTGGGGGTACAACACCGACGGCCTTGGCTTCCTCCGGGCTCTGGCCGAGGTGGGGATCGACCCGACGGAGAGGACAGTGGTCCTGCTGGGGGCCGGCGGGGCCGCCAAGGCGGTGGCACTCAAGCTGGCCGCCTCCGGGACAAAACAGGTTTACGTCTGCAACCGGACGCTGGAAAAGGCCCAGGCCCTCTGCGCCCTGGACCCCGCACAGATGACCCCCGCCGGGATGGACCGGGAGAGTCTGTGCCGCCTGGCCGCTCAGGCTGGTTTGCTGGTCAACTGTACCTCCCTGGGCATGACAGGGGGAGGCGGTCAGTTTGACGGCTTCTCATTCCTGGATTACCTCCAGCCCGGCGTCCCGGTGTGCGATCTCATCTACAACCCCGCAGAGACCGAGCTGCTGCACCTGGCCCGGCTCAAGGGCCACCCCACCCAGAACGGGATGGGCCTGCTGATCCATCAGGCAGTCCTTTCGGCGGAGTATTTCACCAATACGGCCATTGACGCGGCTGAAATGGCGCCCCTGATCCGCCGTGCTCTGGATGAGCTGGAGCCATAAACAATTCGATACAGGGGACATCGGCCCCTACAGATGTAGTTCCAATCCTCCATTCGGAAAGGATCTAAAGGGCTGTTAGAACCTGTTTAAAATCTGCATAGACCCAGAGTTTAAATAGGCGCTTAGAAAAAGCAAGGAAAAAGTGCAAAAAACCCTTGACAGGGGTAGTTTGTTGCGTTACTATAAATAAGCGCCTGTTTTAGGGCGCGATCTGCGATGATGCGGGAGATTGCGGCGCCAGCCGGTAACTTCCGCGGAGTATGTCCGAGCCAGAATCGGGCGGCTGAGGAATCTATGTACCGTGGCGTTGGCTTGTGCATAGATAAAACCGGCCTGCTTTGCGCCGGTTTTCTTCTTGCGATTGAGCGATACGCACGGAACCGTGTACTGAAGATTCCCCGCCGTACGAAGCGTGTAAGGAGTACCGAGTTTACCAAGTCCACTTCGTATGTTTAAGGAGGAAACACCATGGCAGCCCAGAAAGAAATGATCCGCATTCGTTTAAAGGCCTACGATCACCAGCTCATCGACCAGAGCGCGGAGAAGATCGTGGAGACTGCAAAGCGTACCGGCGCGTCCGTGTCCGGCCCCATCCCCCTGCCCACCAAGAAAGAGGTCGTCACCATCCTGCGCGCCGTCCATAAGTATAAGGACTCCAGAGAGCAATTCGAGCGCCGCACCCACAAGCGCCTGATCGACATCCGCAAGCCCTCTCCCAAGACGGTAGAGGCCCTGATGAGCCTGGAGCTTCCCGCCGGTGTGGAGATCGAGATTAAACTCTAAGCACTGCCCGCTCCCGGACGGGAGAACCCCTCAATTTTGAGTACCGCAGTCCATCGCGTTTTGGAGATGGACGGGTCAAGTTGGCCGAGCAATGGCAGCCCAATGGCCACCTCGCCCAACCAATAACCTGGAGGAAGCGCACGGTTCCATCCACAGAAGATAGAATCTGTCCTTCCCAGACTAAGGAGGAAACCAAATGGAAAAGGCCATCATCGGCAAGAAGGTCGGCATGACGCAGATCTTTGACGAGGCCGGCCACGTCATCCCGGTGACTGTGATTGAAGCGGGACCGTGTACCGTGGTCCAGAAGAAGACGGTGGAAAAGGACGGCTACAGTGCCGTTCAGCTGGGCTATGGCGATGTCCCCGCCCGCAAGCTCACCAAGCCTGAGCAGGGCCACCTGAAAAAGGCGGGGGACGCCCTCAAGAAGACCCTCAAGGAGTTTAAGCTGGCCAATGCGGACAGCCTCAATGTAGGCGACGAGATCAAGGTGGATACCTTTGCCGCCGGGGACCGGGTGGATGTCACCGGGATCAGCAAGGGCAAGGGCTACGCCGGCGTCATCAAGCGCCACGGCGCTCACCGGCTCAAAGAGACCCACGGTTCCGGCCCAGTTCACCGTCACGCCGGTTCCTTCGGCTCCAGCACCGACCCCTCCCGGATTTTCAAGGGTAAGATGGGCGCCGGTCACATGGGTCATGAGCAGGTGACAGTCCTCAACTTGGACGTCGTCTCCGTAGACCCGGAGCTGGGCCTGCTGGCTGTCCGGGGCGCCATTCCCGGCCCCAAGGGCGGCGTGGTCTATCTGCGCAACAGCGTGATCAACGTCAAGGAGAAGGGCGCCGCCGCCGCCATCAGCGTCAACCCGCAGAAGGCGTCTGGACGTAATCCCCAGAAGGCTTCCGCCCGTACAAAGTAAGAAAGGAGAGATACCAAAATGCCGAAAGCAACTGTAGTCAACATGTCCGGCACCAAGGTCGGCGAAGTGGAGCTCTCCGACGCCGTGTTCGGGATTGAGCCGAATCAGAGCGCAGTCCATGCAGCCGTGAAGAATCACCTGGCCAACTGCCGTCAGGGAACCCAGAGCGCCCTCACCCGGGCCGAGGTCTCCGGCGGCGGTATCAAGCCCTGGCGCCAGAAGGGCACAGGCCGCGCCCGTCAGGGCTCTACCCGCGCCCCCCAGTGGACCCACGGTGGTATCGTGTTCGCCCCTAAGCCCAGGGATTACAGCTACTCCCTGAACAAGAAGCTCAAGCGCCTGGCCCTCAAGTCCGCCCTGTCCGCCAAGGCAGCGGAGGGGAATGTCATCGTGGTGGACGGCCTGGAGCTGAACGAAATCAAGACCAAGTCTATGAAGGCTTTTCTGGATGGCGTAGGCGCTGGTAAGGCAGTCCTCGTCACCCCGGAGGTCAACCAGAACGTGGTCAAGTCCGCCCGGAACATCCCCGGCGTCATCACCACCACCGCTAAGATTCTCAGCGTTTACGATATCGTCAACGCCAAGCAGTTTATCGTGGACAAGGCGGCTCTGGCCGTCATCGAGGAGGTGTTTGCGTAATGGCTACCACCGCTTATGACATCATTAAGCGCCCCATCATCACCGAGCAGTCCATGGCTGAGACCGAGAACAAGAAGTACACGTTCGAGGTGGCCAAGAGCGCGAACAAGATTGAGATTGCCAAGGCCGTGGAGGAGATCTTCGGCGTCAAAGTGGCCAAGGTCAACACCCTGAATATGCAGGGCAAACTCAAGCGCACCGGCCGCTACCCCGCCGGCCGCCGCCCCAGCTGGAAGAAAGCTATGGTGACACTCACCGAGGACTCCAAGACCATAGAGTTCTTTGAGGGCATGGTGTAAGGAGGAGAAGGAAGAATGGCAATTAAAACATATAAGCCCACGACGCCCTCCCGCCGCCATATGACGGTTTCGGCGTTCGAGGGAATTGATAAGAAAGCCAAGCCTGAGCGCTCTCTGACGGAAAAGCTGAAGAAAAACGCGGGCCGCAACAGCTATGGCCGTATCACCGTCCGCCACCGCGGCGGCGGCAATAAGAAAAAGTACCGCATCATCGACTTCAAGCGGGACAAGAACGGCACCGCCACCGTCCTGCGCCTGGAGTACGACCCCAACCGTTCGGCCAACATCGCCCTCATCCAGTATGAGGACGGCGAGAAGCGCTATATTCTGGCTCCTGTGGGCCTGAAGGCGGGCCACATCATCATGACCGGCCCTGAGGCCGACATCCTCCCCGGCAACTGCCTGCCTATCGCCAACATCCCTCTGGGCACCATGATCCACAACATTGAGCTCTATCCCGGCAAGGGTGGCCAGCTGGCCCGTGCTGCCGGTGAGGCCGCCCAGCTCATGGCCAAGGAGAGCGGCATGGCCCAGGTCCGCCTGCCCTCCGGCGAGGTGCGTTACGTCCGCCCTGAGTGCAAGGCCACCATCGGTCAGGTGGGCAATGTGGACCACGAGAACGTGCAGATCGGCAAGGCGGGCCGCAAGCGCCACATGGGCTGGCGTCCCACCGTCCGCGGCTCGGTTATGAACCCCTGCGACCACCCCCACGGCGGCGGCGAGGGCAAGAGCCCGGTGGGCCGTCCCGGTCCTGTCACCCCCTGGGGCAAGCCGGCCATGGGTTACAAGACCCGCAAGAAGAAGAACCCCACCGAGCAGTTCATCGTCAAGCACCGCAATACGAAGTAAGGAGGTAGTAAAACATGTCCAGAAGCATCAAGAAAGGCCCGTTTTGCGCCCCCGAACTGCTCAAGCGGGTAGACGCCATGAACGAGACCGGCGAAAAGAAGGTCCTCAAGACCTGGAGCCGCGCCTCCACCATCTTCCCCTCCTTTGTGGGACACACCTTTGCGGTCCACGACGGACGCAAGCACGTCCCCGTGTATGTCACCGAGGACATGGTGGGCCACAAGCTGGGCGAGTTCGCCCCCACCCGGACCTTCCGGGGCCACGCCGGCAGCAAGACCGGCAAGTAAGGAGGAGAGAACATGGAAGCAAAAGCCATTTTGAAATATGCCCGCATCTCTCCCCGCAAGGTTCAGATCGTCTGTGACCTGATCCGCGGCAAGAGTGTTGCCGAGGCCGAGGCCATCCTGCTGGGCACCCCCAAGGCGGCCGCCGAGCTGATGAGCAAGCTCCTCAAAAGCGCCGCGTCCAACGCGGAGAACAACCACCAGATGGACCCTGAGAAGCTGTATGTCTCCACCACCTACGCCTGCCCCGGTCCCATCATCAAGCGGATGATGCCCAGAGCCCAGGGCCGTGCGTACCGGATCAACAAGCGCACTTCTCACATCACCATCTGTGTCAGCGAGCGCTAAGGGAGGAGGAAGTTTATGGGACAGAAAGTGAATCCCCACGGCCTGCGCGTGGGTGTCATTAAGGATTGGGACTCCCGCTGGTATGCCCGTAGCGAAAAGGTGGGCGACCTGCTGGTAGAGGACAAGAAGCTACGCGATTACCTGAAGAAAACCCTCCACTCCGCCGGTATCCCCAGAATCGAGATTGAGCGGGACAACGCCAAGGTGCGCATTTATCTTCACTGCGCCCGCCCCGGCGTGGTCATCGGCAAGGGCGGCGCCGACATTGAGCGTCTGCGCCTCACCCTAGAGAAGATGATCGGCAAGAGCGTGGTACTCAATATCGTCGAGGTCAAGAGCCCCGACATGAACGCCCAGCTGGTGGCGGAGAACATCGCCCAGCAGCTGGAGAAGCGCATCGGCTTCCGCCGGGCTATGAAAAACGCCATGGGCCGCGCTATGCGCATGGGCGCCCGCGGCATCAAGACCTGCGTGTCCGGCCGCCTGGGCGGCGCCGAGATTGCCCGTACCGAGCATTATCACGACGGGACCATTCCCCTGCAGACCCTCCGGGCCGACATCGACTACGGCTTTGCCGAGGCCGCCACCACCTATGGCCGCATCGGCGTCAAGGTGTGGATCTACAAGGGCGAGGTCCTCTCCCAGAGCCTGCGCACCACCCCCCGCACGATGGACACCAAGAACTTTAAGGAG
>JAAWBF010000077.1 GCA_022792555.1 Oscillospiraceae bacterium | reverse complement strand
GTCACCTGTTATCCGGACATGCCCTATCTGTGCTGCGGGCTCATCGCAGACCGCCGGGGAGGGGCAGAATGATTGTCACCACTGACCTGGACCGTACCCTCATCTTTACCCAAAAGCAGCTCACCCCAGCCCCCGAGACCATCCCCGCCGAGTACCGTCTGGGTCAGCCCGCCGCCTTCATGACGGCGGGGGCGCTGGCCCATCTGCGTACCCTCCAGCGACGGGCGGTTTTCCTGGTGAATACCATGCGGGGGCTGGAGCAGGCCAACCGGGTGGTCTTTGTGGGGGATGGTTCCTGCCGCTATGTAGCGGTGCAGAACGGGCTCTATCTCTACCGAGACGGGGTGGAGGATCCAAATTGGGCCGCTTTCGTCCGGCGGACAGTGGGGGAGCTGCCCCTGGATCTGCCGGGTGGCATCCGGCGGGTCCAGACTCTGCCGGGCATTGAAGCGCTGTCCAAGCAGTATGAATATCTGGCGGTCTTCTTTGTCACAGAGGAGATCTTCGACGACGGAATATGCGCACAGCTGGCAGAGGAGCTGGCCGCCTCCGGCTGGTTGCTCCACCGGCAGCGGCGCAAGCTCTACCTGTTCCCCGCCGCCATTGACAAGGGACGGGTCCTGGACTACGTCCAGACCCTTGAGGAGGACAGGGACACCGTGGGCCTGGGGGACTCCTGGTTTGATCTGCCCATGCTCCGTGCCTGCCGCCTGGCCTATGCGCCCAAAGGCTGTGAGCTGGACGGCAGCGCTTGGGACTTGGCCCTCCGCTTCTCCGCCCACACCGCCCAGGCAGGGGCGGAAGAACTTTTGGCCGCCCTTCTGAACCGGGTTTAAGTCCCCTGCAAGGTGGGGAGAATGGAGAAAAATCCCTGCCTATACTGCCAGGGCCTCCCAAAGAGACGAACACGAAGAAAGAATTAAAATAATGGAGTTAGCATTATCATGTTAAATCGACACGAAATTAAAGCGCTGACCGATCAGGAGGCCGAGCAGAGCCGCCGGGAGCACGGCAGCAATTTGCTCACCCCGCCGGAGCAGACCTCCTTTTGGAGCGAGCTCTGGGAGACCTTCCGGGGGGATGCGCTCATTCGGATTCTCACCGTTGCCCTGATCATCACGGTAGTCTTTGCCATTGCCGGAGTGGGCGACTGGCTGGAGGCGGTGGGCATTGCCATCGCGGTGGTGCTGGCTACCACAGTCTCCACCTACAGCGAGTATTCCAACAATCAGATTTTCCAAAAGCTTCAGGACGAGTATTCCAAAATTCTCTGTAAGGTGTTCCGCAGCCAGAACGGCTCCGTCCAGGTGTGCGACCTGAAAATCGACGACATTGTCACCGGCGACTATGTGCTCCTCCAGGCGGGGGATATGGTATCCGCCGACGGAATTCTTGTGGACGGAAGCATCAAGGTCAACCAGGCCAGCCTCAACGGCGAGAGCGAGGACGCCTCCAAAACCGCCGCTGAAGAGGACCTGCCCTTTTCTCCCGATCAAGTGGACTTCCTGGACCCGCACAAGCTCTACCGCGGCGCGGTGGTCACCGATGGCGAGGGGATTATGCTGGTCAAGTGCGTGGGAGACAAGTCCCAGTTCGGACGGCTGGCCCAGGAGCTCAAGGAGGACGAGGAGCGGGAGTCCCCCCTCAAGGTCAAGCTGGGCAAGGTAGCGGACGCCATCTCCCGGTTTGGCTATATCGGCGGCACCCTCATTGCCATCGCCTTTATGATCAACTGTGCCTTTTTCAATCCCACCCTGGCCACCGGGGCCACCTCCTACTTCTCCGGGGCAAATGTGATGCAAATCCTCCGGGATCTGGTCTCCTCCATTACTCTGGCGGTGGTCATCATCGTGGTGGCGGTCCCAGAGGGCCTGCCCATGATGATCGCCCTGGTCTCTGGGCTGAACATGAAAAAGCTCCTCAAGGACAACATTCTCATCCGCAAGATCGACGGTGCCGAGACCGCGGGCAGCTTAAATATTCTCTTCTCCGATAAAACGGGTACCATCACCAAGGGCGCCCTTCAAGTGGTGGATTTCATCTCCCCAGAGGGGAAGGACTACCAGCAGTTTCAGGCCATCCCTGAAAAGCTGCGGGAGATGCTCCTTATCAACATCTGCGGCAACACCAACGCCATCGCCCTGGTCAACGGCGGTAAGCTCCAAGTCACAGGGGGCAACGCCACCGAGCGGGCGCTCCATACCTTTGTGGGAGTGGAGGGGACCCTGGCCTATGAGAGCTATAAGCTGGAGTGTGGCGAGACCCTGATGTTCAACAGCCGCAACAAGTACTCTGCCAGTGAGATGAAGGGTAAGCTCAACCGGGCGATCATCAAGGGCGCCCCGGAAAAGCTGCTGGACTACTGTGTCTCCTACTACGGGGAGGACCTCCAGGTCCACCCCATGACCCCGGAGATCCGGGCCGTGCTGGAGGAGCGTATGGCGGTCCTCTCGGACAAGGCCATGCGGGTATTGGCCTTTGCCACCTCGGACAACCGCATCGGAGAGCACCTGCTCCAGGACATGACGTTTGTGGGGCTGGTGGGAATCCGGGACGAGCTGCGGCCTGAGGCCGTCACCGCCATTAAGACCGCCAAGCGGGCGGGCATCCAGGTGGTCATGGTAACGGGAGACAAGAAGGAGACCGCTGCCGCCATCGCCAGGGACGCCGGCCTGATCACCGCCGGGGATGACCTGGCCATCACCAGCGAGGAATTGAACGCCATGAGCGACGCGGAGCTCAAGGCCGCCCTGCCTAAGCTTCGGGTGGT
>JAAWBF010000076.1 GCA_022792555.1 Oscillospiraceae bacterium | reverse complement strand
GTCTTCATGTTTTCAAAAATTTCGGCAGGCAGGGCTTTGGTTTGTGTTGCCTTTTTATGCCCCAATGTGCTGTTTCCTGGCTGATTTCCCCGAAATTTCCTCTTATTTTCCTCTTGACTTCATACCATTAGACTCCGTTAAAAATGGCGTCCACGCCTAGCTTGTCAATGAGGAACCGGGCGATTGCGTCTGCTGGTATGTCCGCATACTCAGCCGCCACCATGACGGCCTCCCCATCTACAATGCGGTATGTAGCCTTGATGGGTATTTTACAGATATTGTCATTTTGCTGCATGGTTACACCTCCTTGATGATGTCCGCCACAGGGACCCCCAGGCCCGCTGCCAGCTTGCCGACAGTCTTAGGCTCACAGGTACCGCGCCGGATGATGGTTGACACGTTCTGCCGGGAAATCCCACAGTTTGCTGCTAGGGCCGCTTTGGTCAGGCCACGCTCTGCTAGCATGGTCTCGATGCGTGTTGCGTTGATGGTCATGTTCTCACCCCTCTAAAAAATTTACGTTATGCGTACAATATACACTGTATAAATGTTCTTGTCAAGTAAATTTCAATAATTGCTTGACAAAAATTTTCTTGTGAAGTACATTTAGAAAGGAAGGAGGGCCACCATGAAAAATCAAATACGCAAGGCACGGAAAGCCGTCGGCATGACACAGGAACAACTTGCCAAAGCTATCGGCATTACCCATGCAACATTATCTCGCTACGAAAGTGGCGTAATAGACCCTCCGTCATCTCAGTTAAAACGGATAGCAAATGTCTTGAAAGTATCTATTTTTGATTTGTTTGATGAGAAAGACCAAACTGTTTTAAACACTGGGATCGATACTGGGGTCGGTTGGGGACAAACAGCATACGAACAAGATTTAAGATATCAAGGATATTCTTTTTCTGAAGCAGAACATGATTTAATAAGGGCTTTTGATGATCTTAATGAAGAAGGTCAAAAGAAAGCTATCGAACGAGTACAAGAACTAACCGAAATCCCCCGCTACTGCCGCCAGAATGCCCCACCAAAGGACGTAGGCGTCGTTTCATCGGGTACCCCTGGAACAGGTGCCCCCGGCTCAGAAACGCCCGCAGAGCCGCCCGCCGGTCCTCCAGGGGATACGGATACCCCCACCCCGCCGGAGGGTGCAGAGGACGCAGAGGGGCCGCAGGAGGGGGAGTAGAAGTCAGCCCTTCAACTGCAGCCGTCCGAAATTCGGACAGTTGGAACGAGTCATCAAATTGATGAGTGGAGGGGGGAATAGGGGGTTCTGCAAATTTGATGCACCCTTTCTTCGTCTGGGCGATGGTTCCTAGATCGCTCAACGAAAAACGTTGAACGAATACCGTCGCGATCCACGACTGATCAACGGGTAAGGGGTAGTCGCAAAATGTACCCCCTAACCCGGTCAAAATTGACCAGGTCCGCTGAATGGACACCCTTTCCTAATGGGTTGTGTGGACGGATTTCGTCCACTCAGCTGAAATTGAGCTCAGTTCAACTGATAGCTACACCGTCATCAATTTGAGGACGGCTGAAATCTCAGCCCTGGGTCTCCTCAATTTTAAGTACACCCCCCAAAATCGGGGAGAGCGCAAAATTGCGCACAGCAACCGCTGAGGTCCGCCGGATGGACCCCACTTGTAGGGAGGCCCACACAAGATCCCTATGCCCGCCAAAATTGACGAGGAAAAAGCCCCAGGCGATTTTGCCCAGGGCCGGAAGGAGGCAGTATGAAGAAAGCAGTCATCTATGCCCGGTTCAGCTCGGACAAGCAAGACGAGGCCAGCATTGACGCCCAGGTGAGGGCCTGCCGGGAGTATGCGCTCTCTAAGGGTTACACTGTCTTGGAAGTGTACACCGACGAGGCGGTCAGCGGGAAGGGGTCCAAGACGGCCAGCCGGAAAGCATATCAGCGTATGCTCCGGGATGTGGACAAGGGACTCTTTGACACCATCCTGATCCACAAGTACGACCGGATAGCCCGGAACCTGGGAGAGCATGTCAATCTGGAGAAGCGTCTCAAGGATAAGCATGTAGAGTTAATCGCCACAGCGCAGGATTTCGGCAACAGTGCCGAAGCAAAGATTATGAGGGCCCTCATGTGGTCACTATCGGAGTATTACATCGACAACCTGGGCGCGGAGGTCAAGAAGGGCCATCGGGAAACCGCCCTGAAAGCTCTCCACAACGGCGGGACAGCCCCCTTTGGATATGATGTAGTCAATCAGCAGTATGTGATCAATGAGCTGGAAGCGGGCTATGTCAAGAAGCTATTCGATGCCGCTGTCAATCGAGAGGGCTTCACCGCTATCATCGCGGAAATGGCCGCTGCTGGTATCACAGGCAAGCGGGGTAAGCCTATAAAGTACACGCAGATCTATGAGATGCTTCGGAACGAAAAGTATACTGGAATGTACACCTATACGCCACAGGAAGAGGAGCGCCGAGAGGACCGGCGCAGCAAACCTAATGCTATCAGAATAGAAAACGCCCTGCCGGAGATTGTCAGCAGGGCGCAGTTTATGGAGGTGCAGCGTATCATGACAGAGAGACGGCAGGTAGGGAAACGGGCTGGGTATCTGTGCAGCGGTCTTGTGTACTGCCAGTGTGGGGCCAAAATGCACGGTATGAGAAACACCAGAAAGGGACATGTCTATTACCGCTATTACTGTTCCAAGAAGTGCGGCGCTCATGTTGTCCATATGGATGAAGTGGACCATGCAGCAGTTGAATACCTTCACAAGCTCCTATCGCCAAAGAACCAGGATAAGATCGCCGCCGCCCTGCGCCAGTATCAGGCAGGGGAGAAGGACAGGGTAGCAGACTTCAATAAGGCGCTCCAGCGCCGGATTAAGGAGAAGCAAAGGGAATATGATGCCCTACTCCAAAACCTGTCTACTGGGGCGCTGCCGCCTGCTGTAGTGGCTGATATTGGAGAGCAGATGCAGACCATCAAAGCGGAGATTGCACAGCTTCAAGAGACTACACCGCCCACAGACTTCACCGTGGATCAGATTAAGGCATGGCTTGAGGCACTTAAGGCCAGCTCAGATGAAAAGGCCGTCCATCTTCTGATTGAGCGTATTGATGTTGTCCAGAAAGATGCTAAGACGGACTTTAACATGCAAAGCACGCTAAAGTCCGTCTTAGGTGAAATTGGTTGCGGGGGGAGGACTTGAACCTCCGGCCTCCGGGTTATGAGCCCGACGAGCTACCAACTGCTCTACCCCGCGATATTAAGAATTTGGGTGTGGTGCCGAAGGCCGGGATCGAACCGGCACGAGATTACTCTCAGCGGATTTTAAGTCCGCTGCGTCTGCCAATTCCGCCACTCCGGCGCGTTGACACCTGAGGAAAGTCCCTAACTTTGGAACTCAACGTTGATAGAATACCACACTCTAAGGTCTGTGTCAATCCCTAATTTCATAAATCATTTTACAAATTTGAATTGGTGTGATATGATAACCAGCGAAAAAACGGTAACGGTAGAGGTGTTTCTGTGAAAAAGATCTTTCTGGCTGCGATGGTGGTCTGTATGCTAGTGTCCGGTTGTATGGGGCAGAATAAGGGAAAAGAGGATGTTTTAGAAATTACTGCTACAACCTGGCCGGTCTATTGTTTTACTACAGCTGTCACTGAGGGAGTAGACGGCGTTCGTGTCACACTGGTTGTAACCGAACCGGTGAGCTGTCTCCATGATTACACCCTAACAGTCAACCATATGAAGCTCCTGGAGCAGGCGGACGTGCTGGTTTTAAATGGCCTGGGACTGGAGGACTTTATGTCCGATGCCCTTAACGCCGTCCATGCCGAACAAATCGACTGTTCTGAAGGGATTGAGACACTGGTTGGAGCGGACGGATCTGTAGATCCTCATATTTGGATGGATCCAGGCCGGGCGGCACAGATAGTACAGACGATTGCCGGCCGTCTTAGTGCGTTGGATCAGGAGCATGCCGAGCGCTATCAGAGCAACGCGGCCCAGGCGGTGGAGGCATTGACTGCCTGTGCGGCTCAAGGCAGAGATCAACTCTCTCAGCTCACCTGCCGCTCCATCATTACGTTCCATGATGGGTTTGCGTACTTTGCGGAGTCCTTCGACCTGACGATTCTGAGGAGTATTGAGGAAGAGGAGGGAAGCGAGGCTTCTGCGCGGGATATCAACGAAATCATTGCTCTGATCCAGGATCACAGCCTGCCCGCCATTTTTACAGAGGTCAACGGCTCGGAGGCCACAGCCCAGGCGATTGCGCGGGAGACAGGGGTGACAGTAGCCCCTCTGTCCATGCTTATGAGCGGGACGGGTACCGGTCTGGCGCCCTATCTGGAGGCCATGGAGCAGAATCTGGCAGCCTTGCAGACTGCTCTGGGGGAGGAACAGCCATGAGTGTACACCGGCACAAGGCGGGGCCCGGATGCAGCGGGACCTGTTGCCTTAACATTCAGGAATTAGGGGTGGACATAGGCGGGGAGGAGATTTTGCAGCACGTCTCCTTTCATCTCCACTGTGGGGAGATTGTGGCGCTGATAGGCCCAAACGGAGCGGGAAAAAGCTCTCTGTTCCGTGCAATTTTGGGGCAGCTCCCCTATACGGGGCGAATTGACTTTCAGAAAGCGGGGGGAAACCGGACACGGCCCCTCATCGGCTATGTGCCCCAGAGTCCCAGCTTTGACCGGGGTGACCCTGTGAGTGTGTTTGATTTCTTTTCAGCGGCGATCTCCAACTGGCCGGTCTTTCTGCCCGCCCCAAGACGGCTGCGGGATAAGGTGTCTGAATGTTTGGAGCGGGTCTATGGCGGGGGGTTGATGCATAAACGAATGGGGGCGCTGTCCGGCGGAGAGCTCCAACGGGTGCTACTGGCCCTGGCGCTGGAGCCGCTGCCCCATATTCTGATTCTGGATGAGCCCCTCTCTGGCGTGGATATCGAGGGGGCCAGGCAGCTGTTGGATATGCTGGATGAAATCCGCACCAATTACGACCTGTCCATCCTCCTATCTACCCACGACTTTGTTACGTTAGAGCAGTACGCTGATAAGGTCATCCTGCTTAAAAGTGAAGTCCTGCGGGTTGGACCTCCCAGTGAGGTATTGGCGTCAGAGGAATTTCGGTCGGTCTTTCACCTGGACATGAGAGGAGGGCGGCAACCGTGAGCCTGTGGTATTCTCTGGTAGAACTGCTCCCCTTCGAGTGGGCGGTGCCCGGGGGCATGTATTTTATGAAAAACGCCCTGCTGGCCGTTCTGGTGATCTCTCCGCTCTTTGGAATTTTGTCCACCATGGTGGTGACAAACCGGATGAGCTTTTTCTCCGATGCACTGGGCCACTCGGCCTTTACTGGAATCGCGATTGGTGTGCTGTGCGGGCTGAGGGACCCGATGTGGTGTGCGGTACTCTTTGCTGTCTCTTTTTCTGCCCTGTTTACCTTTGTCCGTCATAAATCCAACCTGGCCAGTGACACGGTAATTGGGGTTTTTTCCTCTACTGCTGTGGCACTGGGAATTTTTATCGCTACCATGAACAGCGGCAGCTTTACAAAATTCAATAGTATCTTAATCGGAGATATCCTCAGCGTTGAGCCCCGTAAAATTGCACTCCTGCTCCTGATCCTGCTGGTGATTGTGGTCTTGTGGGTGTGTGCCTTCAATGAGTTGATGCTCTCCTCTGTCCACCCCGCCCTGGCAGGCAGCCGGGGTATCCAGGTTATCTGGCAGGAGACGGTTTTCTCCGCTTCCATCGCGGTGGTTGTCACGGTCTCCATGACCTGGGTGGGCCTGCTGGTTATTAACTCTCTCCTGGTCCTTCCCGCGGCTGCTGCCCGAAATGTAGCCAAAAATATGCGCCAATACCATCTGTTCTCCATCTTGGGCGCTATAGCTGCCGGATTAGCTGGACTGATGACCTCTTACTATGTAGGCGCCTCTGCCGGCGCATCCATCACGCTCTATCTGGCGGTTTTCTTTGGGCTGACCTTCTCCATGCGAAAACGCCGCCTATAGCTCCGGCAGACCGGTATCAAGCAGATGGCCCGCCATGCTGCCCACAGTTCAGTTGGATAGAAATTTATGAGACGCGTGTGAGAGAAGAAGGGGTATTTCTTTCTTTTCTCCAATAGCTATAATAAACTTAATGCGGTCGAGACAAACACCGCGGTCAGGGAGGCCTAAGATTTATGGAACTCAACATGACACAGAAGCAGACACAGACCCTCTCCCCTCAGATGATGCAGTCCATGGAAATCCTCCAGATGGGCTCCCAGGAGCTGCTGGAGTACATCGAAGAAGTGGTACAGGAGAATCCCGTCCTAGAGGTGGAGGACCGCTACGACCGGCAGGATGAGATATCCATCCTCAAGCGCAAGCTGGAGTGGCTGGAGGCCACCGACCCACAGAACCGCTACTACCACCAGCAGGATACAGAGGAAGACAGCGATCCCCTGTCTAATTACGGCTTTGTGACCGACGAGGACGAAAATCTCTATCACTATGTGCTCTCCCAGGTTCAGATGCTGGAGCTAGCCCCGGAGCTGGCTGCCTGCTGTGCGTTTCTCGTAGAGTGTCTGGACCAGAACGGCTGGCTGGACGAGCCCCTGGAGACCCTGGCCGCCGATGCCAGTCAGCCCTTCTCCCAGATGGAGCGGGCACTGGAGATCGTCCAGTCGCTGGAGCCCGCCGGGGTAGCGGCCCGCAATTTGGGGGAGTGCCTGCGGCTTCAGCTCCTCCGCCGCCATGAGGGGGACACGCTGGCCCTTCAGATCGTGGACCACTGGCTGGACGCCCTGTCCAAAAACCGGTACAACCTCATCGCGCGGGCGTTGGAGGTCTCCCAGGAGGAGGTCCGAACCGCCTGTGAATTAATCCGCTCCCTCAACCCCCGTCCGGGAACTGGCTTTGCCAGCCGGGAGAATTTGACTTATATTACCCCCGATGTCATCGTGGTCAGCTTCCCCGACCACTTTGAACTGCTGACCAACGACTACTTTTTCCCCACGCTCAATATCAGCAGTTATTACTGCCGCCTCCTCAAGGAGAGCGATGACGCCGAGGTCAAGGACTATCTCACCGGTAAAGTCCGTCAGGCCAAATGGGTGGTGCGCAGCATTGATCAGCGCCGCTCCACCCTCATGGAGTGCGCCAAGTGTATTCTGGAGCTTCAAGAGCCCTTCTTCCGCAAGGGACCTGGGCATCTCATCCCCCTCTCCCTGGCCGATGTGGCCGGCCGTCTGGGGGTTCACGAGTCCACAGTCAGCCGCTCGGTGAAAGATAAATATATCCAATGCAGCATGGGGGTGTACCCCCTGAGCTACTTTTTCTCCCGAAGTCTGGGCGATCGGGCGGGCGGGGGGTCCTCCTCCCCGGATTTCGCGAAAGCTATGATCAAGCGGCTCATCGCCGCCGAGGACAAGCGCAAGCCCCTCTCGGATCAGAAGCTCTGCGCCCTGATGGCCCAGGAGGGCTGCGAGCTGTCCCGGCGCACTGTGGCCAAATACCGGGACGAGCTGAACATCCCCAGCACCACCGGACGGCGGCAGTATTAGGGACCCACGAAAATTCCAATCAGATGGAGGCGCGCTATGGATCTGCAAGCGGTTCTATTCGACTTTGATTATACCCTGGGAGACGCCACCGATTCCATCGTGGCGGGATTCCAATACGCTATGACAAGATTGGGCTGGCCTGCCCCGGACCGGGAGACTGTGCGCCATACGGTGGGCTATATGCTGGCCGACAGCTATACCATGCTCACCGGGGACACCGATCCGGAACATATCGAGCGTTTTCTGGCCCTCTTTGCCGAGCATTCTCTGGAGCTGCAAATCGCCACCACTGTGCTCTTTCCCGGTGCGGCGGAGCTCCTCCACGACCTCCACGGCCGCGGCTTTCAGCTCGGCATCGTGAGCAGTAAGCGGTCCACCTCCCTGAATCCCG
>JAAWBF010000013.1 GCA_022792555.1 Oscillospiraceae bacterium | reverse complement strand
GGTTCGCATAGTTATCCACCCCCTCAAAGGAGGCGTTGGTCCCAGCCAGGAAGCTCATCAGGTCCTCGTTGCCGCTCACCGACTGATTCACAAAATCCAGCGCGGCATCCATACCGCCCTCTTTCTGAGCAGACATCACCTGCGAGCTGAAGTCCTCCGGCAGTAGGGCGCTTATCACCATATTGAGGGAATTTAGCTCTCCCGCGCCCCCGCGGAAGGCTATAGCGTCCATCTCACCTTTTGATTTGTCGTTTACCCCGCGCAGGCGGGCGTTCATGCTGGTGTTGTAATCCTCCAGCACCAGCCGGCGCAGGGCCGGGTCCTGGAGCTGTTCCCGTGTGGCGCCGTGGAGCATCTGGTTGATGCCATAGCTGCGTGTACTCTGGAAGGAGCGTGTGGTTTCATCGCCGGCATCGTTGATCATCTGCCTGGTAAAGGGTCCTGTTTGCAGGACCGGATCGCTGATCTCCATCTCCGGCTCCGGCTTTTTCTTTTTCCCGAACAGACCCCGGAACCAGTCCAGAATGCCCCCTTGAGCCTCCCCCTCTGGAGCGGACTGGGTCACGGACTGCTCACCGCCGCCGATCCCCTGCTGCATGGTGTGGGCCAGCTCGTGGGCCAGCAGGCCCCGGCTGGCCGGGTCGCTCTGGTCAAAGGCCCCCCGGCCAAAGAAGATGTCCCGCCCGGTGGAAAAGGCGTCTACTCCGGTCGGCGCCACCCGCTGGGCGGCGTTTTCGTCGGTGTGGATGCGCACCGAGGAGAAGTCGGCTCCATAGGTCCGGCTCATATCCCCCACTACATCCTGGCTGTCCATAAAGTGAGCGGCAATCTCGTTGGCCTCTTGCTCGGCCTGGAGATCCAAATGCAATTTGCTTGCCATACTGTCTGCCTCCTTTTTTATAATAGTCAAAATCACAGATAAAAATGATATAGCTCTCCGAAAGCTCGGAGTACGGGTCTCCAGACTCCAGTTCATACCGGTCGATACTGCTCTGATAATACCGCGCTCGGCGCTCCTGGCCCGGCTCCCATGTGGCCTGCATCTCAATATTATAGACCGTTCCAGGAAAATCCTTCAAATAGACATCCAGACGAATCCCGTGCGCGATCCAGCCATCTTTGAGGTCCTTTTGGCGGTCAATATATTGGATATGGTCAATTTGCTTCCCTAGGGCCTGTTTGAAAAATCGAATTTACCGTCTTTTTCATCAAGAACAAGGAGCTGCTGCGTTAAAAATGCTCGAAATCCACCCAGGATTCCTGTGCTTTTCGCCTTGCATCTCCTCGCCCCTGGCAAAAAATACGGCAATTTCTCTATTTTCAAACAAGGCCTAGCAGGGCCTCCAAAAACAGCTTGCAGATTCTGGGATTGCGCATAACCTGCCCAAGCATGAAGTCATTGCGCAGGGGAAGATCCTTCAGCGGGATAATAAGCCGTTCCATGGCGCATGACTCCTCTCTTGGTTTTATCTCTCCTGCCGCCGGTCCAGCAGTTCACTGAGCATAACGCCGTAGGCGCCGAACTCACTGGCCAGCATGACCTTGCCCTCCTTCTGTTGTTCCTGAAAGACCGCCCGAATCAGGTGATCCATATGCAGTTCCCCGCCATCCGCTGCCGCCTGGTAGGCGGCGTTGAGAACGATATTCTTAATCTGTGCGCCAGAGATCTCGAATTGCTTGGCCAGATAGTCGTAGGAGATTCCACGGCTGGGGATATCGGAGAGCAGGTCGGTCCATAGGTCCCGCCGCAGGTCTTCATCGGGAAGGGTAAAGACCAGATGGTAGCGGAAGCGGCGTAAAAAAGCGGTGTCCATATTTCCCGCTTGGTTGGTGGCCATAAGGACAATTCCACTGTACTCCTCCATACGCTGGAGGAGGTAGGCCACTTCAGTGTTTGCATACTTATCTTTGGCGTCTTTGACCTCACTGCGCTTGCCCAGCAGGGCGTCCGCCTCGTCAAAGAAGAGGATTAAGTTGCTCTTCTCGGCCTGGTCAAAGACCTGTTTAAGACGTTTCTCTGTCTCCCCGATGTATTTGTCCACCATCTGGGACAGATCCACCTTGTATAATTCCAGCCCCAGAGCGGAGGAGAGAACCTGGGCTGCCATGGTCTTCCCGGTCCCCGGCGGGCCGGAGAAGAGAACAGATACACTCCTGCCGTAGGGAAACTTGCGCCGCAGGCCCCACCCATCCAATACAATTCCCTGGTACTCCACCTGGGCGCAGACTGCCTGGAGCTCCTCCTTGAGCCGGGGCTCCAGTTTGAGCTCCTCCCAGGTAAAGGCCGTATCTACAAAGCGGATATTCTCATAGCGCCCGTCATCCAGTACCTGATAACACAGCCGGAAGAGATCCGAGCGTTTCCACGGTCCCGCAGGCTGCTGGTGAGAAAGAAGGGTGACAATCCGCTCGATCTGTCCGGCGGTGAGGGTCATTTTGGAGGCGAGCTCTCCGGCGGGGAACTGTTCCGGAGCAGTGAGGTGCTGTTGGGCGAAAGTCTCCCACAGGGTTTTCTCCTGGAGAATCGTAGGGGTTGGGATGCGTACCTGATCCACAAAGCAGGACAGAAAGGGCAGAGTTTTAACCTCCGAACCGGTGGTAAGCAGGACCGGACGCCGGAAGGGGGCCAAGTCCCGTTCCAGCTGCCGTAGCAGGTTTGGAAAGGAGCCCGCCGGTGCCTTGCTGTCCCGGCGGAGATTCCATAGACAGAGCAGCCGATCACTCAAGGCAAGCTCCCGCAGTACCCGGCGCCAGGCCGGCAGGTTGAGACGGCCGTCCTCGTGGACAGTATCGAAGGGGATCAGCAGCAGGGACCGCCCCAGTGCATGGGC
Source organism: Oscillospiraceae bacterium (assembly GCA_022792555.1). GTDB lineage: Bacteria > Bacillota > Clostridia > Oscillospirales > Oscillospiraceae > JAAWBF01. The sequence goes on along the minus strand of JAAWBF010000013.1, from coordinate 7,395 downwards.
CACCTGCTGGGCAAAAAAGCGGCGGCCGCTGCTGGCCTCTCCGCTGATCTGCACCACGGAGAACTGGTCCCTGGGGAGCAGGGATACCGTCCGGTCGATCAGGGCGCCGGTCAGGCAGGGCGGAGGGAGCGGGCCCTCTGCAATCCGGCAGGACAGCGCCCGGTCGGGCTGGTCATCCCCGGAGAGATAGGCGGCAAGCCGCCCGTCCAGCCGGAAAGGGGCTTTGAGAAACTCCGGCGCGGGGGCGGCCTGGAGGATCAACTCCACCCGGTCAAAGGCCCGGCGCAGGGCGGGGACCTGATCGATGCTCTCCAGTCCCCGGCAGGCAATCCGCCCTGCCGTCTCAATGGTCAGCCCCTCCTCCACGCCGAATCCCTCCCGCAACAGAGACAGGGTCCGCTCTTCCATCTGAGCCAACAGATAGAGCTGGATCGCGGTCAGCGCGATGGAGTCTCCCTGACAGCAGTCATACAGCACCTGATAACGGGCGGCTTCTACAGGCCGGTCGGCAAAAAGCAGGAGGGGATCCTCGAAATAACACGTCAGCTCCTCTTCGGTGACAGTCTCGGAGATGAGACGGCTATATCGTTGGAAAAAGGCGGTGTCCGCCCTGCCTTTGAAGAACAACGAGAGCTTAAACGCCGCCAATGCGGCCAGTCGTTTCATGGCAGCCTCCCTGATCAGCCGTCTCCTCAGAGCCTGTTCAGTATCTCAACCGGGGGACGGCATGTATTCTATGTTAATTATAAGTGAAACACAGCAGAAAGTGCAACCGAAAGAGTGGACCTTTGACGGAATTTGAAAGAATCTTTAGAAACCGTGTGGGGCGGAAAAGGAGACAAACCGCTCTCTGTTTTTATAGTAGCACAGCAAGCCGGTGAGATCGGCCAGGCCCCAGCCAATGGGGATGGACCACCAGATCCCCACCACCCCGACAGCGGGCAGGGGGGCGAGGGTATAGGACAGGGCGACGCGGGTACCCAGGGAGATCACGGTCAAGACAACCGAGATAAACGGCCTTCCCAGCGCCCGGTAGAGGCCGTAGAGCAGGAAAAGACAGCCGATGCCGCTGTAAAAAGGCCCAACGGTGTGCAGATAGCGCACCCCTTCTGAGACGACGGCGGTCTCCTCCGGGGCAATAAAAATCAGGATCAACGGCTCCGCCAAAAACCAGAGGACCAGAGAGATCAGTACACAGTAGGCCACCACGGTGAGCACCCCCAGCTGAACCCCCTTTTTGATCCGTCCTGCCTGCTCCGCGCCCATGTTCTGTGCGATAAAGGTGGAGAAGGCATTCCCAAATTCTTGGACTGGCATATAGGCAAACGCATCAATTTTCACGCCTGTCGCAAAGGCCGCCATGACCACAGTACCAAAGCTGTTGACCAGCCCCTGGACCATGAGAATACCCAGATTCATAATAGACTGCTGAACACAGGTCAGAAGGGAGAGACTGGTGATCTCCCCTAGACTGGACCGTTTGATCTGGAAAGTACGGAACACCTGTCGGAGCCGCCGGTCGGTTCCAAAGGTATAGAGGGTGATCCCCACCCCGGACAGGGATTGGGCGATTAAGGTAGCTGTTGCGGCGCCGGCGGTGCCGAAGGGATAGACTGCCACCAGGAGCAGATCCAGCGCGATATTGAGCACGGTAGACAGACCCAAAAAGGCCAGCGGGACAACTGAATTTCCAAGAGCTTTCAGGTAGGCCCCAAAATAATTGTACAGGGCGATGGCTGGGATGCCGCAGAAAACGAGGGTGAGATAGCTCCGGGTCATATCCACTACCTCCGGCGGGACGTTCATCCAGCGGATGATGGCATCCGTCATCAGAAGGGAGGCAACAGTGAGTATCAGGGTGACGACAGCGGTCAGCAGAAACGAGGCGCAGAGCCCGTGTTCCAGCCGCTCCCGATCTCCCTGTCCAAAGCAGCGGGAGAAGACAACCCCGCTCCCCATACACAGTCCCAGCAAAACGGAGGTTAAAAAAGTCATCAATGCAAAGGCTGACCCCACAGCTCCCAGCGCCGCCGAGCTGACAAAATGTCCGACTACCCAGGAATCTACAAGGTTATAGCATTGCTGCAAGAGATTTCCTAAAATCATTGGCAGTGCAAATCCGCACAGGGAAGAAAACACGGGTCCCTTGGTCAAATCGTTCTGTCCCATACCGCACACATCCTCTTCTTGATCTCTTTTGCATTATAGTCAAAGGATTCCGCATCGGTCAAGTCTCTTTGTAGTCCGGCGACCTTTGAAAGACAGGCCTGCATGGAAACTGTGGACATAACAGAGAAAAATCCTTTGTCCTGTTGGAGGGACTGTGTTACAATGGGGGGAAGTATCATGGAAAAGAGAGGATGGATACCTGTATGATTAGAATTGGATTTGACAATCAGAAGTACCTGGAGATGCAGTCAGCCCGCATTATGGAGCGGATCGCCCAGTTTGATAACAAGCTATATCTGGAGTTTGGCGGCAAGTTGTTTGACGACTACCACGCCGCCCGCGTGCTGCCCGGCTTCGCGCCGGACAGTAAGATCAGAATGCTCAAGGAGCTGGCCGATAAGGCTGAAATCGTCATCGCTATCTGCGCATCGGACATTGAGAAGAATAAGGTACGGGGGGATCTGGGGATCACTTATGACGTGGACGTGCTCCGGCTCATTGACGCCTTTCGGAATGAGGGGCTCTATGTGGGCAGCATAGTGGTGACGCAGTATGCCGGGCAGGGGGCCGCCGACGCCTTTCGGAACCGGCTGAAGGGACTGGGGATCTCCGTATGCCTCCACTACCCGATCGAGGGCTATCCCAACAACATCCCCCTCATTGTCAGCGATGAAGGGTTTGGCAGGAACGACTATATTGAGACCAGCCGCCCACTGGTGGTGGTCACGGCCCCAGGCCCAGGCAGCGGGAAAATGGCGGTGTGTCTCTCTCAGCTCTACCATGATTACCGTCGGTCAGTAAAAGCCGGATACGCCAAGTTTGAGACCTTCCCGGTCTGGAACCTCCCCCTCCAGCATCCGGTCAACCTGGCCTATGAGGCGGCTACCGCCGATCTGGGGGACATGAACATGATCGATCCCTTCCACATGGCGGCCTACGGAGAGACCACGGTGAACTACAACCGGGACGTGGAGATCTTCCCGGTACTCTCCGCTATTTTGGAACGGATCATGGGTACCTCGCCCTATCAGTCTCCCACCGATATGGGGGTCAATCTAGCCGGATGCTGTATCTTTGACGACGAGGCGGTGTGTGCCGCTGCCCGGCAGGAGATTTTGCGCCGGTACTATGCGGCCCTTCGGGACCGCCGGATTGGCCAGGCAGGTGATGAGCCGGTGTCTAAGCTAGAGCGGCTGATGCAGAAAGCCAAGGTAGACCGTTCCATCCGCCCTGTGGTCCAGGCCGCCTTAAACCGTGCCGAGGAGACGGGCCGTCCGGCGGCCGCCATTGAGCTGCCCGACGGCCAGGTAGTCACCGGCAAGACCGGCGGCCTGCTGGGGGCCTCCTCAGCGGCCCTTCTCAACGCACTCAAGTGCTTGGCAGGAATTGATCATGGGTCCCATCTGATCTCTCCGGAGGCCATCGCCCCCATCCAGGCGGTAAAGGTCAAGCACCTGGGTTCGGCAAACCCACGCCTGCACAGTGATGAGGCCCTCATTGCCCTGGCCATCTCGGCCGCCGCAGACCCCTTGGCCGCCAAGGCATTGGAACAGCTCTCTCACCTCCGGGGCTGTGAGGCCCACACCTCGGTGATCCTCTCTCAGGCGGATTCTGTCACCTATCATAAACTGGGGATGCACCTGACCAGCGAGCCCCAGTATGAGACAAAAAAGCTCTACCATAAATAGCCCGCCCACGGAGGGGGCGGATACAGGCTCTGAATAGGAGGGATAGCATGCTTCAGCTCTACTGTGGTGAGGGCAAGGGGAAGACAACCGCAGCCGTTGGTCTGACGGTGCGGGCAGCGGGCCATGGATTTCCAGTGGTCTTTGCCCAATTTCTCAAAGATGGGAGCAGCGGTGAGCGGGTTGTCCTGTCAGCACTGCCCAACGTTCAGCTGACCCCTGCCCCTGAGAGAATGAAATTCACCTTTGCTATGAGCCAGGAGGAGCGGACCGCCGAGGCAGCCCGGCAGACACGGCTGTTTCACCAGGCCGTCACGCTGGCGCCCCAGGAAGGGCTGTTGGTGCTGGACGAGCTGTGTGCCGCCCTCACCAATCACATGGTCCCGCTGGAAGAGGTGCTGTCCTTTTTGGACGGCTGTCCAGACACGCTGGAGGTTGTGATCACAGGCCGAAACCCGCCTCAGGCTCTATTGGACCGGGCCGGTTATGTCACTGAGCTGTGCAAACGCAAACACCCCTATGATCAAGGTCTTGGGGCTAGGTGTGGCATTGAATGGTAGGGGTCATCCATATCAGCACATAATCCCTCTCCCTTCGGGCAACCATAGAATACCAGCTAGGCCCGATGATCCAGCCTGGTGATGGAATTTGGTTCAAAGGATCGCCCATTGCTGCGTTGATTTCTACAAAGAATTGAAAGTATCCTGTTGCAATTACAGATAAAAATGTTATAATTCATTATTGTAATCGCTACAGAGTCTGAATTTGGTATTTTATTGAGGAGGAATGCCACATGGGTCATAAGTACGTCTATCGGTTTTCAGAGGGCCGCGCAGATATGCGCGAGCTGCTGGGCGGTAAGGGCGCCAATCTGGCCGAGATGACCAACCTGGGAATGCCGGTCCCGCCGGGATTCACCATTTCCACCGAAGCATGCACACAGTATTATAACGACAACCGTACCATCAACGCCGACATCCAGGCCCAGATCCTGGAGTACTTGGCCGATCTGGAGCAGCAGACCGGGAAGAAATTCGGCGACAGTGCCAACCCCCTGCTGGTATCGGTTCGTTCCGGCGCACGCGCCTCTATGCCAGGTATGATGGATACCATCCTGAACCTGGGTCTGAATGACACGGTGGTGGAGGGCTTCGCCGCCTTTACCAACAATCCCCGCTTTGCTTACGACTCCTACCGCCGGTTTATCCAGATGTTCTCTGATGTGGTTATGGAGCTGTCCAAAAAGCGTTTTGAGGAGATTATCGACGCAAAGAAGGCCGAGAAGGGCGTCAAGCTGGACACTGAGCTGGATACCGATGATCTAAAGGATCTGGTGGTGCGGTTTAAGAAATTCTATAAGGATGAGAAGGGTGTGGACTTCCCCTCCGATCCGAAAGAACAACTCATGGAGGCCGTCCGGGCGGTATTCCGCTCCTGGGACAACCCCCGCGCCAACGTGTACCGCCGCATGAACGAGATCCCCTACGACTGGGGCACCGCCGTCAACGTGCAGTCCATGGTCTTTGGCAACTCTGGCAATACCTCCGGTACCGGTGTGGCCTTTACCCGCAACCCTGCCACCGGTGAGAAGGCCCTGTTTGGCGAGTATCTGATCAACGCCCAGGGCGAGGACGTGGTGGCCGGTGTGCGCACCCCCTCCCCCATCAGCAAGCTCAAGGATGACATGCCTGAGGTGTACCAGCAGTTTGCCGATGTGGCCAACCGCCTGGAGCAGCACTACAAGGACATGCAGGACATGGAGTTCACCATTGAGAACGGCAAGCTCTTTATGCTCCAGACCCGCAACGGCAAGCGCACCGCTGCCGCCGCCCTGAAGGTGGCCGTGGATCTGGTGGACGAGGGCATGATCGACGAAAAGGAGGCTGTCTGCCGGGTAGAGCCCAAGCAGCTGGACTCCCTGCTCCACCCCCAGTTTGACGCCGATGCCCTGAAAAAGGCCACTGTGGTAGGTAAGGGCCTGGCCGCCTCCCCCGGCGCCGCCTGCGGCAAGGTGGTGTTCACCGCTGAAGAGGCCAAGGAGTGGCACGCCAGAGGGGAGAAGGTCGTCCTAGTCCGCCTGGAGACCTCCCCGGAGGATATTGAGGGTATGCAGGTGGCCCAGGGCATCCTGACCGTCCGCGGCGGTATGACCTCTCACGCCGCCGTGGTGGCCCGCGGCATGGGCACCTGCTGTGTGTCCGGCTGCGGCGATATCGTGGTGGATTATGCCAACAAGAAGTTCACCCTGGCCGGTAAGGACTACCACGAGGGCGACTTTATCTCCCTGGACGGCTCCACCGGCAACATCTACGGCGAGGCTGTGGCTACTGTGCCCGCCGATCCCGGCTCCGGCTACTTTGGCCGTCTGATGGGCTGGGCTGACAAATACCGTCAGCTCCAGGTCTACACCAATGCCGACACCCCCAGAGATGCCGCTCAGGCCCGTTCCTTCGGCGCCGAGGGCATCGGCCTGTGCCGCACCGAGCACATGTTCTTCGAGGGTGACCGCATTAAGGCCGTCCGTGAGATGATCGTAGCTGAGAACGTGGAGGACCGCAAAAAGGCCCTAGCCAAGATCATGCCCTATCAGCAGGGTGATTTCGAGGGCCTGTATGAGGCCATGGAGGGCTGCCCAGTCGTCATCCGCTTCCTGGATCCCCCGCTGCATGAGTTCCTGCCCACCAAGGAGGAGGATATCAAGGAGATCGCCGATGAAATGGGCATTACGGTCGAAAAACTCAAAAATGTCATCGCGGGCCTCCACGAGTTCAACCCCATGATGGGTCACCGCGGCTGCCGCCTGTCGGTTTCCTACCCGGAGATCGCCGAGATGCAGACCACTGCTGTGATCAATGCCGCCATCAATGTCCAGAAGAAGCATTCCGATTGGAATATGGTTCCTGAGATCATGATCCCCCTTGTGGGCGAGGTCAAGGAGCTTAAGTATGTCAAGGATGTGGTGGTTGCCACCGCGGATAAGCTTATCAAGGACTCCGGGATCAACCTCAAGTACGAGGTGGGCACCATGATCGAGATCCCCCGTGCCGCTCTCACTGCCGACGAGATCGCCACTGAAGCCGACTTCTTCTCCTTCGGTACCAACGACCTGACCCAGATGACCTTCGGTTTCAGCCGCGATGACGCCAGCAAGTTCCTGGGCTACTACTATGATAACAAGATCTATGAGTCCGACCCCTTCGCCCACCTGGATCAGAACGGTGTGGGTAAGCTGGTGGCCATGGCTGTGGAGCTGGGTAAGAAGACCCGTCCCGCCATCCATCTGGGTATCTGCGGCGAGCACGGCGGCGACCCCACTAGCGTCGAGTTCTGCCACAAGGTCGGCCTGAACTATGTCTCCTGCTCTCCCTTCCGTGTGCCCATCGCTCGGCTGGCTGCGGCTCAGGCCGCTATAAACAATCCCAGAGCGACCGAAAGCAAGTAAAAAGTTTTAAAAACCTGTTGAAATAAGCTAAAATCGGAGCATATCACCTGAAACCACGGATTTTAAAGGTGATATGCTCCGATCATTTTATAGCTGTAG
>JAAWBF010000075.1 GCA_022792555.1 Oscillospiraceae bacterium | reverse complement strand
TTTTCGCAGGAATACTTTGTGTATTGCAAGAAAATTTAACGCAGTATGGCAGGAAAAGATCCGCCGAATGGCGTTTTGAGAGATTTTAAACAGGCTCTAATAGAAAACATCATACTTGACGGCAAATTGACAGCGGCTGGCTCTTTTTTGAACCAGCCGCTGTTGTTTTTTCAGGGGACTTTTTTACAGCCTCTTTTAACCAGTACTCCTTGAGTGCTGTTCTATGGCAATACCTTCTATATTGCGATTCAAGATCTCTTCTACATTTTCGATGTGTTCAGGCGGGAGCCTGCTTAATCTGGCCGTTATGCCGGTAACATCGGAAGGTTCTATATCACCCATCAAAATAAAGTCGCTGGAAACGAGCAAAACAGAGCAAAGGCGGCTTAAGACTGGAACAGAAAGGCCGACAGTACCGCGCTCAACGCTGGATAGAAATTGTGCTGTAATATCCACTAGCTCCGCCAATCGTTCCTGTGTCAGCCCAGCCGCCTTCCGCGTTTGCTTCACTCGGAGGCCAATCTGAATATTTTCCTGTTTCTTGTTGGCCATATCAAACTCACCTTTCGTTTCTATCTTTCGCCAAGGTTTTTCAGTCAAACGTCAGGAGTTGATACGGCTCTACTGCAAGAGCCTTTGCGATACGATACAAGGAAAGCATTGATAAGGGATAACTGGTGGTGGATTCGATATGGCTGATTGTCGAATAACTCAACCCGCTGCGCTCTGCCAGTTCCTCTTGGCTTAATCCAAGTTTCTTTCTGAAAAATTGAATCCGAAATCCTATATTTTTCAGAAATTGGGCTTCGTCCGTTGTGTAACATTTTTTCGTGTTTATGACGGACACTCCTTTGTCAAAACATCGTAAGTATATGTTACACGTTTCCCAATCACATTTTAATGTCGTATTATAGTATTATATTGCAGTATATTCGCTAGTATGCTATAATAAACTAAATTATCTCGGCATTACCAGACAAAAACTGCGATGGGGGACAGATTATGAAGCGATTGACTCTTGCCCTGCTGGTAATACTGTTGTTCATCCTGGCCGGATGCGGAGCAGAACAAAGCACAGTCTCGGAGGGCGAAATCGAGTATTCCTCTGATAAATCAGTAGAGGATTGTTACCTGTGCGGGGGTGGCATTGAAAACTTGATCCCATCATATTGGGGACAGAACAATGTGGCGCTCATCAGCTTGAACAGCTTTGAGATTAAGCCAGTTGAAATCAACCGATACAATAGGCTGGATGGAAGGTTAATTGAAGAATATGCTGGTGTTGTGTCTTTCGGCAATGGCGGTGGCATTGCCGGTGGTTTCTCCGTCAGCTTGATGTTAAACTATGACAGAGGGTACGCTACCGGCTTTGTGGACTTTCATAATGACGAAACTCTGAATATAGAGAGGACATCTTCCTTTTTATGCACTAACTGCCTGAATAAGATTTTGCCACAGAAGATCAGCCAGTGTTTTGGGGTCGGTGTCATCAACTTTGAAACAAAGGAGATCCCGTTATTTGAAAAAAATCTTGCTGGCTTCGGTCTTGGAGATTTTTATATTGACTGCAATTTAAAAGAACGTAGGACCAACGATTCTCACCAGATGGACCTTTTGATTTTCTATTGCCCGATACGGTATGGGGGAACACCCTGAACAGGAGGTCCCTTGAAACGGGCGGTATCCGGGCTCTTTCTCTGCAAAAGGGCTTGTCCCCTGGCGGTTTCCGTCTTATAATCAAGGAGAACGAACCGGAAGGAGGATTTTTATGTACTATCTAGGGATTGATCTGGGTGGGATCAATATTGCGGCGGCAGTGGTAGACGAAGCGGGGAAGATTTTAGGGCGGTACAGCCGTCCCACTCCCAAGGCCCCGGCGGTACAGGTGGCAGACGAGATGGCACGGGCCGCGCGGGCCGCGGTGGAGCAGGCGGGATTGACGCTGGAGCAGATTGCCTCTCTGGGGGTCGGCTCCCCCGGCGCCATCGATCCAACAGAGGGGACCGTATTATACTGGTGTAATTTGGACTTTGAACACGTCCCGCTGGGTAAACTGTTAGAGGACCGGCTCCGCCTGCCGGTCTACCTAGAGAACGACGCCAACGCCGCCGCTCTGGGGGAATACGCCGCCGGGGCGGGCAAGGACAGCACGTCTATGGTCGCCATTACGCTGGGAACCGGCATTGGGGGCGGAGCGGTGCTGAATGGAAAGCTCTACACTGGCTTTAATTACGCCGGGATGGAGGTCGGCCACTTCGTTTTGGAGTATCACGGGCGCCCGTGCAACTGCGGCCGCCGGGGCTGTTTTGAGGCCTACTGTTCCGCTACCGCGCTCATCCGTCAGACCAGGGCGGCGATGGAGGCCCATCCAGACAGTTTGCTCTGGACAGCGGCGGGCAGTCTGGACGCCGTGGAGGGCCGCACCGCATTTGCCGCCCAGGCACAGGGGGATCCCGCTGCCCGGTCGGTCGTGGAGGAGTACCAGCAGTATCTGGCCTGCGGGATCGCCAGTCTGATCAACATCTTCCAGCCGGAGGTCTTCTGTGTGGGCGGCGGTGTGGCCAATGCGGGTGAGACCCTGCTGGCCCCAGTTCGGGCCATGGTCGCCCAGGAGGATTACGCCCGCAACAACCCCCGTCAAACCCGCATTGTTCGGGCGGCCCTGGGCAACGATGCCGGGCTCATTGGTGCGGCGCTTCTTCCTGTGTTTCGCTAAAGGGCTCCGGCCCGCAGGGAATAAACTCCTCCGGCGGCGGGACAGGCGGTTCCCTGCGTTCCAGCGGCAGAACGGCCAGGGAGAGACCAAACAGGACCGCCGTCACAATGGCCACCGCCTGCACCCGATTTTTCTCCAGCCAGGGCCGGTACTGCTCCCAATAGGGCAGTCCGAAGCTGGTACACACCTTCTCTCCGATCTGGTACAGCACCAAGGCCGCCACAATGCACAGGCCCAGACGGGTTACTACGGCCTGTTTGTCCAGTTGTAGCTCCATCCTTCCTCTTCCTTTCTTCTCATAACTATAGCAGTGCTCAGAAACAGCAAGAGAGATTTTCTTTCTCTCCACCCCCTCTGGGTGTGGAGATAGGTTCTCAGTATCACTATATACGGAATGGGAGCGTTCTATGCGTTCTGTGAAGTTGTCCAGACAAAAATCCCCACCCCCCCGGCAGCCTGTCCAGGTGGTCCAGGCCGGGGCTGACGAGGGGCTCACATCAGAGCAGGTCCAGGCGCGGCAGGCGGCAGGCTGGTCAAATCTCCAGATAGAAGCCCCAACCCGGACGGTGGGACAGATCGTCCGGGATAATACCTGCACCTTCTTCAATCTCATTTTCGCGGTGTTGGCCGTTCTTCTGGTCCTGGTGGATTCCTGTCACAACATGCTCTTTCTGGTGATCGCCGTCGCCAACACCGTCATCGGAATTTTACAGCAGCTGCGATCCAAGCGGGCCATTGACCGACTGAATCTCCTCTATTCCCCCGGCTGTACGGTGATCCGGAACGGAACGGCGGCGCATATCCCCACGGACCAGGTGGTGCGGGATGATGTGGCGGAATTTTCCGCCGGGAATCAGATCCCCGCAGACGCGCTGCTTCTCTCTGGACAGCTCCAGGTAAACGAGGCCCTTGTCACCGGCGAGGCCGACACGGTGGAAAAGGGGCCGGGGGACACCCTCCTGTCCGGGAGCTTTGCGGTGGCGGGCCGCTGCCGGGCCAGGCTCACCCAGGTGGGGCCGGACTCCTTCGCCGCCCGCCTCACCCTAGAGGCGAAGCGGGAGTTCCGTGCCGGCAAATCTGAGATGATGGCGGCTTTGGACAAGCTGATTCGGGTGATTGGAATCCTTTTGATTCCGGTTGGGATTCTCCTCTTTCTCAAGCAGTTCTATCTGCTCCAGCGGCCCCTCCAGCCGGCGGTTGTCTCCACCGTCGCCGCCCTGGTGGGGATGATCCCGGAGGGGCTCTATCTGCTCACCAGCGTGGCCCTGGCGGTCGGCGTCCTGCGGCTGGCCAGGGAAAAAGTGCTGGTCCAGGAGATGAGCTGTATTGAAACTCTGGCACGGGTGGATGTCCTCTGTGTAGATAAGACGGGCACCATCACCGCCCCCGAGATGGAGGTCCGCCAGGTGATCCCCCTGGCCCCGGAGGGTACAGACCTGCACCCCATACTTGGCGCGCTCTGCCAGGCTGTAGACGCCGGAAATGACACTGCCCGCGCTTTAGGGCACTATTTCCCCGCCCCGTCCGGCTGGCAGGCCATGCGGGTGCTCCCCTTCACCCCGGAACGCAAGTGGAGCGCCGCCGTCTTTCCCCAGGGTGCCTTTGTGATCGGCGCACCCGACCGGATCTTGAACACTGCCAGCCTGCAAGCCCAGGTCCAGTCCTATTCCGCCCAGGGCTGCCGGGTGCTTCTGGCCGCCGAATACCTAGGGGATCCCATGGCTGGGGCTCTCCAGGGGGAGTGCGTCCGTCCCCTGGCCCTGATCCTCCTCTCCAACCCCATCCGGCCGGAGGCCGCCGCCGTCTTCCGTTACTTTGCCGCCCAGGGCGTGACCATCAAGGTCCTCTCCGGGGACAACCCGGTGACGGCCTCTTACGCCGCCCAGCAGGCCGGGATTCCAGACGCAGGCCGGTGGGCAGACGCCTCTGCCCTAGAGGAGGATGCGCTCCTCCAGGCCGCCCCCCAGACGACCGTCTTTGGCCGGGTGACCCCTGGTCAGAAGCGCAGTCTCATCCGGGCGCTCCAGCAGCAGGGGCATACGGTGGCCATGACCGGGGACGGGGTCAATGATGTCCTGGCCCTGAAGGATGCCAACTGCGGCATCGCCATGGCCTCAGGCAGTGACGCCGCCTGTCATGCTGCTCAGATTGTTCTCCTGGATTCCGACTTCTCTGCCATGCCTAAGGTGGTCGGTGAGGGGCGGCGGGTGATCCAGAATATCCAGCGCTCCGCCTCCCTTTTCCTGGTAAAAAATATCTTTTCCTTCTCCCTGGCCGTTCTCTCTCTCCTGATCGCCGTCCCATATCCCTTTGTCCCAATTCAGATGTCCATGATCAGTGGCCTTACCATTGGGATTCCCGCCTTTTTCCTGGCCCTGGAACCCAATCATACCCGTGTCCAGGGCTCCTTTCTGCGCAACGTCCTCCAAAGAGCCCTTCCAGGCGGCCTTACCGGACTGACCCTTATTTTGCTCCTGGAACTGACCGCCTCTCTGGCCGGCTTCTCTGAGGAGACCCTCTCCACTCTGTCTACCATCCTCCTGGCCGTTGTCGGCCTGCTGATTCTGTTTCAGGTGTGCCGGCCGTTTACCCGCCGCCGCTGGCTGATCTGGGGTGGGATGGTCCTGCTTGTCGTCGGTGCTGTCACCGTCGCCCGCCCTATCTTCTCTCTGTCGCGCCTCTCCCTCTCTGCCGCTGTCGTGCTCCTCGTTTTCCTGCTTCTCGCATTTCCGGCCTTACAGCTGATAAGCCGCCTTATGCAGTCTCTATTTGCGAGGCTGTCTCTCTAACACCTGCTTTTCCCCATCAATCCTCCCAATCCGGCGGCAAAAGCGGCCTAAGCCGGTACATTTTTGTCTGGTTGGAGGAAAGAGAGAAAAAGGTGTGGAATGGTTTGCAATTTCAGCTGGAAAAGGATATAATAGGCTTCACAAGATAGGGAACAGAAGCCTCCACACATAGGAGAAAGGCGGTATCTATGAGAGAAAAACTACTGCTTGTCATCGACTATCAAAAGGACTTTGTGGACGGCACGCTGGGGTTTCCCGGCGCGGAAGGGCTGGACGGAGCCATTGCATCCAAGATTGACGCCTATCACGCCGCCGGGGCCGACGTGGTTTTCACATTCGACACACACAGCAGCCACTATGCGCACACCCAAGAGGGGCGAAAACTCCCTATCCCGCACTGTATCGAGGACACAGAGGGCTGGAGGCTCTACGGCGAAACGGCCAAGGCCAGGAGACCGGACGATCTGTGCTTTGTCAAGTCCACCTTTCCCAGCCTAGAGCTGGCCGACTGGCTGAGCATGCAGAACTATGCTGAGGTGGAACTGGTAGGGCTGGTCTCCTACATATGCGTGCTTACCAATGCCGTGATGGTCAAGTCTGCTCTGCCGGAGGCCGAGGTGATTGTGGACGCAAGCTGTACTGCCGGACCTGACGCCGGACTCCATGCCAAGTGTCTGGATGTGCTGGAGGGGATTCAAGTGACGGTACGCAACCGGACATGACCCTTTGAAAGGAAGTCGGAAACAATGAAGGAACGGATGAATCATACTCTGCTCTGCGATTTTTACGAGCTCACCATGGGCAACGGTTATTTTCAGACTGGTCATGCCGATCAGATCTGCTATTTTGATATCTTTTTCCGCACTGTCCCGGACGGGGGCGGCTTTGCCATTGCGGCGGGCCTGGCCCAGGCCATCGACTATATCCAGCGCCTCCACTTTGACGAGGAGGACATCGCATTTCTCCGGCAAAAAGAGGTATTCTGTCCGGAATTTTTGGACTATCTGAAAGACTTTCGGTTTACTGGAGATATCTGGGCTGTGCCGGAGGGAACGCCCATCTTTCCCAAGGAGCCTATTCTGACGGTCCGCGCCCCCGCCATTGAAGCCCAGTTTGTGGAGACCTTTTTGCTCCTCTGCCTTAACCACCAGTCTTTGATCGCCACCAAATCCAACCGGATCGTCCGGGCCGCCCAGGGCCGTCCGGTATCCGAGTTCGGCTCCCGCAGGGCTCAAGGGGCTGACGGAGCTATTTTGGGCGCCAGAGCCTCCTATATTGCAGGCTGTGCCGGGACCGCCTGTACCCAGGCCGACCAGCTCTACGGCGCCCCCGCCGGCGGCACCATGGCCCATTCCTGGGTCCAGATGTTCCCCGATGAGCTCACTGCGTTTAAGACCTATTGTAAGCTCTATCCCAACTCCGCCACCCTGCTGGTGGACACCTTCAATGTCCTCAAGTCCGGCGTCCCCAACGCCATCCGGGCCTTCCAGGAGGTCCTGCTGCCCATGGGGATTACCAAGTGTGCCATCCGCCTAGACTCCGGTGATCTGGCCTACCTATCCCAAAAGGCCCGCGAAATGCTGGACGCCGCCGGATTGACGGAGTGTAAGATCGTGGCCTCCAACTCTCTGGACGAATATATCATCCAAGATCTGCTGCTCCAGGGGGCGCAGATTGACTCCTTCGGCGTAGGGGAGCGGCTGATCACCTCCAAGTCAGAGCCTGTCTTCGGCGGGGTCTACAAGCTGGTGGCCATTGAAGACACCAATGGTACCATCATCCCCAAGATCAAAATCAGTGAAAACCCGGCCAAAATTACCAACCCCCACTTTAAGAAGGTATACCGTCTCTACGAGAAGGAGAGCGGCAAGGCCTTTGCCGACCTCGTCACCCTCCACAGCGAGACCATCGACGAGAGCAAGCCCCTGGAGCTCTTTGATCCAGACGCCACCTGGAAGCGCAAGACCTTTACCGGCTTCACCGCCAGGGAACTGCTGGTTCCCATTTTTCAAGGGGGCAAGTTGGTCTACCAGCAGCCCGGCATGGAGGAGATTCGGGCTTACTGTGCCGAGCAGATTGACCTGCTATGGGAGGAAGTCAAGCGCTTTGAAAACCCCCATAACTACTATGTAGATCTCTCTCAAAAGCTCTGGGCGATCAAACAGGATCTGCTCAAGCGGCAGGGAGAAGAATAGATACACTAGATTCTTCTAAATCTAGAATCAGAAAACAAGGCTGAAGAGGAAACTATGAGCAAGCGAAAGACAAAGTATGCCATTGCGGCGGTAGCGGCTGCCGCCCTGACCGTCTCTGCCCTGGACACCCGTCTGACTGTCCGAAGGTATACCCTGCACAGCGACCGTCTCAGCGGAATGGTTCGTATTGCCCTGATCACCGATCTGCACAGCTGTCAATACGGCCAGCAGCAGGAGAAACTGTGCCGTGCCCTGCGGGATCAGGCCCCTGATCTGGTCCTTTTGGGGGGCGATATCTTTGATGACCACCGGCCCCCGCAGCCTGTACTGGACCTCCTCCAGTGTGCGGCCCAGTACCCCTGTTATTATGTCACCGGCAACCACGAGTTTTGGACCGGACGCGTCCCTGAGATCAAGGCTTATTTAGCAGGTATGAGGATCAAGGTGCTTGCTGGGGACTGCGTTCCCGTCCAGGTCCGGGGACAGACGCTGAATTTGTGCGGCGTGGACGACCCCTCCGGCGGAGAGTCCGCCTTTTGCCGTCAGCTGGAGGCCACCCAAACAGGCCAGGAGCCGGACGCCTATACTATCTTGCTGGCTCACCGCCCGGAACGGACTGGCCAGTATCTCACCCGTCATTTTGATCTCATTCTCTCCGGCCATACCCACGGCGGGCAGTGGCGTATCCCCGGCCTGCTGAACGGCTTTTTTGCCCCCAATCAGGGCTTTCTCCCCGCCCATGCAGGCGGACTGTATCATTGCGGCGACGCGGCTCTGCTCGTCAGCCGGGGACTGGCCAGAGAGTCCACCCTG
>JAAWBF010000074.1 GCA_022792555.1 Oscillospiraceae bacterium | reverse complement strand
GCCTCTCTTACCGCCCTCTACCACACCAAGGAGATGGCCCTGTCTGATATTCTGCGGAAAATGACCATCAATCCGGCCTGTATTCTGCGCATTCCCAAGGGCCGCCTGTCCATCGGCGCGGATGGAGACGTGGTCATCTTCGACCCCAACGAGGAATGGACCGTGAACCCGGACCAATTCGCCTCCATGGGCCGCAACACCCCCTTTGCCGGAAAGACCCTGCGGGGCAGGGTGAAATACACCATTGTAGGCGGCCAGGTGGTCTATGACGCCGCCCGGCAGGGATAAAACAGACCGTCCGCTCAGACGGACAGAACGGAGAAATCACGATGTCCTTTGACGTATTGCAGGAGAAGATCATCGCCTGCCAGAATCCAACTGTGGCAGGTCTGGACCCCAAACCCGACTATGTACCCCCTGATATGCTCCGGGCGGTCTACGCCCAGTACGGCGAGACCCTGGAGGGGGCTGCGGAGGCCATTTACCGCTTTAACTGCGGGCTGATGGACGCCCTGGCCGGGGTGGTCCCCGCGGTCAAGCCCCAGGCGGCCTACTACGAGCGCCTGGGCTGGCGGGGGATGGAGGTATTGGAGCGGACCATCCGCTACGCCCATGAGAAGGGCTTTTTTGTCATCGCAGATATCAAGCGGGGGGACATCGGCTCCACCGCCGAGGCCTATAGCGACGGCTGGTTGGGCCATACCCAGGTGGGTGGCACAAGCTGTACCGCCTTTGACGCCGACTGTGTCACCCTCAACGGGTACATGGGCTCAGACAGCGTGAACCCCTTTTTGAAAACCTGCCGGGAGGAGGACAAATGTGTCTTTCTGCTGGTAAAGACCTCCAACCCCGGCTCCGGGGAATATCAGAACCGGACCATGGAGGAACGGCTGGCCTATGAGGTCATGGGGGATCTGGTGGCACAGTGGGGCGGTTCTGAGACCGGGAAATATGGCTTTACCCGCGCCGGAGCGGTGGTCGGGGCCACCTATCCTGCCGAGCTGGAACAGCTCCGCGCCCAGTTAAAGCACACCTTCCTGTTGGTCCCCGGCTATGGCGCCCAGGGGGGGACCGCCGAGGACGTGCGCCACGCCTTTGATGCCCAGGGCCATGGGGCCATTGTCAACGCCTCCCGGAGCATCATGTGCGCCTGGAAAAAGACCGGGAAGAACGGAACTGATTACCAGCAGGCCGCCCAGGACGCCGCCATCGCTATGCGGGACGACATCGGCCGTTTTGTAACGGTGGGCTGACCGCGAAAGGAATGGAGCGTATATGAAAGTAGAACGCAGCTGCCGTGTCCGTGTCAAGACGCTGCTTGGGGACGCGGTCCGGCTCGATTTGGAGGTTGGGGACATGGTCTCCGCCTCCTGGCGGGGGCCGGGACAGTTTGTTCATATTAAATGCGGCCACAGCCGCCTGCTCCGCCGCCCCATCTCGGTGTGTACCTGTCAGAGGGGCGCGCCGGATACTCTCTCCATCGTCTTTGAGGTCCGGGGGAGCGGGACTGAATGGCTCGCCCGGCGGGAAGCCGGAGACAAGCTGGATGTGCTCGGCCTGCTGGGCAACGGCTTCCCGGTGCGGAAAGAGGGCCGGTATCTCCTGGCAGGCGGCGGGATTGGCGTTCCGCCCCTGTTGGGCTGCGCCCTGGAGACCTCCGGCTCTACCGCTGTGTTAGGCTTCCGGTCCCAGGACAAGTGCCTGCTGGCGGAGGAATTTCAGGCCGCCTGTGCCAAAGTCCTTTTGGCCACCGATGACGGCTCTCTGGGCTATCACGGCTTTGTGGACGCCTTGGTCCGCCAGGAGCTGGAGCAGGATCGGGCCTATACCGCCGTTCTGGCCTGCGGCCCCAAGCCCATGCTCAAGGCCGTGGCCGCTGTAGCCGCCCAGTTCCAGGTCCCCTGTCAGGTCTCCCTGGAGGAGCGGATGGGGTGCGGCGTGGGGGCCTGTCTGGTGTGCGCCTGTAAAAAATCGGATGGCTCCATGGGCCATGTGTGCAAGGACGGCCCTGTCTTTGATGCCGGGGAGGTGGACTGGAATGACGAACCCTGATCTCTCTGTCACGCTGGCCGGGGTGACGCTGAAAAATCCCATTGTGATGGCCTCCGGGACCTTCGGCTTTGGCCGGGAGTACGGACAGCTCTACGATTTGAGCGAGCTAGGGGGGATCTGCGTCAAGGGCCTCACCCCCCGTCGGCGGGAGGGCAACCCCGCCCCCCGGATCGCCGAGACCCCCATGGGGATGTTAAACTCGGTGGGCCTGCAAAACCCAGGTGTAGACGACTTTATCACCTGTGAACTCCCCTTCTTGCGCCGCTATGATACCGCAGTCATCGCCAACATCTCTGGAGACACCCCGGAGGAGTACGGGGAGATGTGCGAAAAGCTCTCCCAGGCAGGGGTGGATATGATAGAGGTCAACATCTCCTGCCCCAACGTCAAGGCGGGGGGGATGGCCTACGGCACCCGCCCTGAGCTGGCCGCCGAGGTGACAGAAATCGCAAAAAAACACGCCACTGTCCCCGTGATGGTGAAGCTCTCCCCCAATGTCACCGATATCACCGAGATCGCCAGGGCGGTGGAGGACGCAGGCGCGGATGCCATCTCCCTCATCAACACCCTGCGGGGGATGCGGATCGACGTCAACACCCGCCGGCCAGTTCTCAAGCGCAACACCGGGGGGTTGTCCGGTCCCGCCATCCTGCCTATTGCGGTGCGGATGGTGTGGGAGGTGGCCAACGCGGTCAAGCTCCCTCTGCTGGGGCTGGGCGGGGTGTCCAAGGGCGAGGACGCCGCACAGCTGCTCCTGGCCGGGGCCTCTGCCGTAGGGGTGGGGACCGCCTGCTTTGCCGACCCCTTTGCCCCATTGACCATCCGGGATGAGCTGGCTGCCTTGGCCCAGGCCCAGGGCCTGGCCCGTATTTCGGAGTTGACCGGGGCGGTGCGCCCCTGGCAGAATTGATACTAAAGCAGTTCTCAAATGCTGTTTCCACCCCCTTCGAGGTTGGAAACAGGTTCTAAGAGAGCGATTGCTATTTTTGAGCACTGCTATAACCGAGAGGAACCGATGCCATGACCACCGTATATATTGTCCGCCATGCTGAGGCGGAGGGGAACCTCTACCGGCGGGTCCAGGGCTGGTATGACAGCCTGATCACCGACAACGGCTACCGGCAGATCGCCGCGCTGTCCCAGCGCTTTGAGCACATCCCAGTGGACGCGGTCTACTCCAGCGACCTGTTCCGCACCCGGACCACCGCCTCGGCGGTTTACAAGCAGAAAAACCTGCCCCTGCACATCGATCCCGCCCTGCGGGAGGTGGGGATGGGGCGCTGGGAGGACAAGCCCTGGGGCTATATCGCCCGGACTGACGGGGCGCGCCTCCAGCAGTTTTACGCCAACTCCTCCCAGTGGCAGGTGGAGGGGGGCGAGACCTTCGCGGCGGTGCAGACCCGGATGAAGGACACGGTTCTGCGTATTGCAGCCGCCCACCCCGATCAAACAGTGGCTCTGTTCAGCCACGGGATGGCCATCCGCTGTCTTCAGGGGGCCCTGCGGGGCCTTCCGCCGGAGAAGATCGGGACCCTGAGCCACTGCGAAAACACCGGCGTCACCTGCCTGGAGGTGGAAAAGGGGCAGGTGAAGATTGTCTTTGAAAATGACACCTCCCACCTGCCCAAGGAGATTACCACCCTGGCCCGCCAGACCTGGTGGCAGCGCACCGGCGGGAACGGCGGCAGCGGGGAGCTGTGGTTCCGCTCTCTGGACATGGACACCGAGAGCGTGGTCTACTACGCGGCCCGCAAGGACGCC
The DNA here is from genome assembly GCA_022792555.1 of Oscillospiraceae bacterium. Lineage (GTDB taxonomy): Bacteria > Bacillota > Clostridia > Oscillospirales > Oscillospiraceae > JAAWBF01. The sequence goes on along the minus strand of JAAWBF010000074.1, from coordinate 6,889 downwards.
TGGCAGGATATCCACGGCTCTCTGCGCAACTTTGACGGGGTGGGCTTTCTTCAGGACGCCCGCCGGAACTGGGAGGAAAACCCCTCCGCCCTCATGCTTGCTTTTATGGACGACAACCCCGCCGGGCTGATCCAGATGGATCTCTCCCGCTATGCCGACGAGAAGGTGGGCTACCTGCCCTTTGTGTACATGATGCCGGAATACCGGTGCGGCGGCCTGGGGGTCCAGCTCCTGGGCCAGGCGGTCTCCACCTTCCGTCCCCTGGGCCGCACCCGCCTGCGCCTGCGCTGTGCCCCGGACAACGAGGCCGCCCAGCGGTTCTATCATAAATACGGCTTTTACCGGATCGGAAGCGCACCGGGCACCCGCGTCCCTCTGGATCTGCTGGAAAAAGACATCAGCTTTGTCGAGCCTGTATAAGAGCAGGACCTTTTGACCTGGGCCGCTGGGGACAGCGGCTCCTACAACTCTTCGTGCCAGAAGGGAGGATTGCCCATGACAGATACTTCCTTTCTCCCCGTCTCCCGGTCCGATCTGGCCGCCAGGGGCTGGGAGACCTATGATTTTCTGGTGATCACAGGGGATGCCTATGTGGATCACCCCTCCTTCGGCCCCGCCATCATCGCCCGTGTGCTGGAGGCTGAGGGCTACCGGGTGGCCATTCTGGCCCAGCCGGACTGGCGGACCCCGGCGGCCTTCACCGCCCTGGGTCGGCCCCGGCTGGGGGTGCTCCTGTCGGCGGGCAATCTGGACTCCATGGTCGCTCACTACACCGCGGCCAAAAAACGCCGCAGCAGTGACGCCTACTCACCGGGGAGCCAGCCCGGCCTGCGGCCCGACCGGGCCACGATTGTCTATGCCAACCGAATCCGGGAGGTCTTTGGGGACATTCCCCTGGTCATCGGCGGGCTGGAGGCCTCTCTGCGGCGGTTTGCCCACTACGACTATTGGGAGGATAAGGTCAGACGCTCTATCCTCTTTGACAGCCAGGCCGACCTGCTGGTCTACGGCATGGGGGAGACCGCCACCCGGCAGATCGCCGCTCAGCTGGCCTCCGGGACCCCCATAGCGGCAATCACCGATGTACGGGGGACCTGCTATGCGGCCCGCCATCCGGGGGACTGTGTTTATCCCAGGGTGGAATGTCCCTCCTTTGAGGCGGTCTCCGCCGACAAGCGGGCTTATGCCCAGGCCAACCGCATCCAATATCAGGAGCATGACCCCGTTCGGGGGCGGGCCATCCTCCAGCGGCATGGGGACCGGCTGCTGATTACCAACCCGCCCAGTATGCCCCTGTCCACCCAGGAGCTGGACTTTGTGGCCGAGCTGCCCTATGTACGGGAGCCCCATCCCATGTATGACAGTCAGGGGGGCGTTCCGGCGATTGAAGAGGTCCGCTTCTCGGTAGCCCACAACCGTGGGTGTTTTGGGGCGTGCAATTTCTGCTCTCTGGCCTTTCACCAGGGCCGGATGATCACCTGCCGCAGCCATGAGAGCGTCCTCCGGGAGGTAACCGCCCTCATCAAGCACCCCGGCTTTAAGGGCTACATCCACGATGTGGGCGGCCCCACCGCCAACTTCCGCCACCCCTCCTGTGAGAAACAGCGTAAGGCGGGGCTGTGTAAGGACCGGGCCTGTCTGGCCCCCGCCCCGTGCCCCAACCTCAACCCGGATCACAGTGACTATCTGGCTCTGCTGGGTAAGCTCCGGGCCATTCCGGGGATCAAACGGATTTTTATCCGCTCCGGCATCCGCTTTGACTACCTTCTCCAGGACAAGAAAAAAGACTTTTTTTCTGCGCTGGTCCAGCACCACATCTCCGGCCAGCTCAAGGTAGCCCCTGAGCACTGTGTCAATTCCGTTTTGGACTGTATGGGTAAGCCGCACATCGAGGTCTACGAGCGCTTCCGGCAGCGCTATGAGCAGCTCAACCGGCAGTACGGCAAGAATCAGTATCTGGTCCCTTACCTGATGTCCTCCCACCCCGGCTGTACCCTGGCCGACGCGGTATCTCTGGCCGAGTGGCTCAACCGATCGGGCCGCCAGCCGGAGCAGGTTCAGGACTTCTATCCCACCCCAGGCACCCTGTCCACCTGCATGTACTACACCGGCCTGGACCCTCGAACCATGGAGCCGATCTATGTCCCCAGAGACCCCCACGAGAAAGCCATGCAGCGGGCCCTGCTCCAGTGGAAGCGCCCTGAAAAACGCGCCCTGGTGCTGGAGGCCCTTCGGCGGACCCACCGGGAGGATCTCATCGGCTATGGAAAGCGCTGTCTCCTCCGGCCCGGCAGGCCCCAGGAGCCTGCAAAAAATAAGCCTGTAGCGGGCAAACTAGAAAAACCCCGTGCCAAGCCTGTCCGGAAGGCCGGCTGGGCGGTGGCTAAGCCCAAAAAGAACGCCCGCAAGCGCCGCCCATAAGCGGCGTCTTCAGGCACACGCAAGGGAGGAACCTTTGTTTTGAAAACAGGACTGGTATTGGAGGGGGGCGCCATCCGCACCATCTTCTCTAGTGGGGCCTGTGACGCCCTGCTCACCCGGCCGGAGATGCCCGACTATGTGGTGGGGGTCTCGGCGGGGATTGCCTACGGGGTGAGCTATGTCTCCCGGCAGCCCCGGCGCAATCTGGATATTTTATTGAAATATGTGCATGATAAGCGTTATATGGGCGGTCCAAACCTGCTGCGGCGGCACAACCGCTCCTACTTTGGCCTCCAGTTCACCTATGAGACCATCCCTGATTATTTGATCCCCTTCGATTACGAGACCTACGCGGCCTTTCCGGGTGAGGTAGAGGCCGTCGTCACCGACCTGGACAGCGGAGAGGCGGCCTACTTGCCGGTCTCCGCCCATGACGAGGAGAGGGTCCTCCAGGCCACCTGCGCCCTGCCCTTTCTCTTCCCGGTCTACCATATCAATGGCAGGCCCTATATGGATGGGGGCGCTGCGGATCCCATCCCCTACCAGCGGGCCTTTGACAAAGGCTGTGAACGGGTGGTAGTGATTCTCACCCGGGAGCGGAGCTACCAGCGGCAGCCGGAAAAGCTCCAACCCCTCATTGACCGCTGGTACCGCCGGTATCCCCAGTTCTGCGCCGTCATGCGCCGCCGGGCCGAGCAGTATAATGCGGACCGGGCGCGGCTCTTTCAGCTGGAGCAGGAGGGTAAGGTTCTCGTCCTCGCCCCCGCCAACACCCAGGGCTTTTCCCGCATTGAGCGGGATTTGGACAAAATCCAGGCCTTATGGGAGGACGGCTACCGTCAGGCACTGGCCCGGATCGAGGAAATTGAGGCATTCTGGCGGGGTGCATAACCCCCAGAACAAGATAGAGTGTACAAGAAAGGAAGGATTGTTATGCCAGCTATCCATTTTACCAAAGAGCCCTTTGAAAAGGCTGTGGCCTCCGGCCAGCTTATGATGGTGGATTTCTGGGCCTCCTGGTGCGGCCCCTGCCAGATGCTGGCCCCCATCATTGATGACCTGGCCGATCAGTTTGCCGGTAAAGCCCTGGTGGGCAAGGTCAGTACGGAGGATGAGCGGGCGCTGGCCATGAGCCTGGGCGTGATGAGCATTCCAACGGTGATCTTTTTTCAGAACGGCAAGGAGATCGACCGGCTGGTCGGCGTCCGGGACACCGGGGAATACAGTCAGGTTTTGAACCGGCATCTGTAATACTAGTACTCCACCAAGTTAGGAATTGCAAGATGAATTTGGCGCAGGCTTTTTGCAGGACAAGGCGGAGGACGCTGGTGGGCTGACGCCCATCAAGGACGACGACGCAGTCATGCGGAAAGCCTGCCAAAAGGCAATTGCAAGTTTCTGACTCGGTGGAGCACTAGGCCTTGTTTGAAAAATATCAAACAAAGCTTAAAACCTGGGCACATTGTGAATGGATCAAAAAAACCTCGCCAATGGCGAGGTTTTTTTGCATATCCCGCGGGACACAGCTCTGTCAGCTCACCGCATACCGCTGACCGTCCACCGTGACAGCCGTCACCTGGGATGGGTCCACCAGGCGATTAAACACCACCTGCAGCACCATATCGGGGGACTCCCCAGTCCCCAGGGCATAGTCTCTATTGTCCAGCCCGCTGGCGCTGTCCTGTACCACATACCTGCTTCCATCGGCAAAATCCAGCGTGATATTGTCCACCTGGTCGATGTCTGTGCACTTTAACGCCAGGCCAATGGCGGACAGCTCCAACACAGGCGCTCCGGAAGCCGGGTCGCTGACTGATTGGGCCGGCAGGCTTTTTAGGCCGGGCAGCTCCAGGCCGGCGGTCAGGAGTGCCTCGCCGTCTTCACCGCGGACCGTAAAGTCAATGTGGAGTCCATCCTCCGCCCTCCAGCCGCCGTCCCTGGCCGCGCTCTCCACCAGACACAGCTTTTCCTCGGTACTCCGGCTGACATCCACAAAGGTATGGCTGCCAAACCAGTCCGTCTCCACGTCAGACAGCGCGGAGAAGGTGATATCAAGCTTGTAGACCGCATAGTTCAGAAAGCCGCGTTCCCAGTCTACAGCATCCGCCCCAAATCCGCCGGGGCGTTCCACCACATAGTAGATCTTAGCTGTCCCAGTATGTTCATCCAGCACATATCCCTCTACCGTAAAGCTGTAGTCCTCAATCTGCCAGCGGTAGCCCGACCCAGGCAGGCAGTCCCCCAGCAGAGCCTGGGCCTGACCCTCGTCCACCTGGGCCATGTCCCGCCTGGGCCAGTAAATTAGATGTCCCGCCTCATCATAGACCTCCATCCGTTCCCAGGACGGCTGGCCCTGTCCCACAAGTCCCTGTACGGTTTGTGGCATGTCCACCTCCACATTCTGCCGCACAAGGTAATATGCTGCCGTCGCTGTGACACACAGGACCGCAATGGCCGCAGCCGCGATGAGGGCTGTACGCACAGCGGGCCGTCCATGCGGCTTTTCCAGGCCCTTCCTGCGCGTCAGCTTATCATAGGTCTGTTCCAGCTTTTGATTCACCACGTCTGGCACCTCCAACGCCTGCCCCAAACACTCATAGAGTTTTTGTTCTTCCATACTCGCTCCCTCCTATTCCGCCTCATAGGCCAGCTTGAACCCAGCCCTCGCCCGCTTGAGATGGGTTTTCACCGTCTCCTCCTTCATATCCATGGCCTGGGCAATCTCCCGCACCTTGAAGCCCTCTCCATAGTACAGGAGCAGCACGGTGCGGTATTTTTCGTCCAGGCTGTCCAGCAGGGCGAGAAACTCCACCCTGGCGTGGCCTGGCTCTGTGTATCCTACCTGGACGAGCTCCTCCAATGGTACACTGCGTCTGCGTTCCTGTAAGATGTCCTGGCATTTATGGATCAAAATGCGTACCAGCCAGGTACGGAAATATTGGGGCTGGCGCAGGGTGTTCAGTTTTTCAAAGCAGGCCAGCACTGTTTCGCTGATGGCATCCGCCGCATCGGCGTCGTTGTGGAGATAACTGCGGGCTACCTTGTACAGGGTCACTTTTTGCGCCTCGATCAGAGTTACAAAGGCGTCGCTGTCCCCTGATACAGCCCTTTGGATCAGCGCTTGCATATCATCCCTTCTTTACTGCTGTTGACCGGTCACATCTATTAGACGGCCAGACAGGCCCTTTGGGTCTGCGTCAAAAAAATTTTCTGCCGTAGCGGTGTGTTTTTATAGGGAAAGCCCGGATTCTCTCCGCGAGAATCCGGGCTTTCCTAACGATTAACCAACTGCTACCAGGCGGATTTTTCCGCCCTGGTCCGGGGTCTTATCATAGTAAACTGTGAGGGTCTGCGCGTAGGCTCTGGCCTCCTCCAGGCCGTCTAACCCGCTGTCGTACCAGTAACCGGTGGCACGGTTATAGCTCCTCACCTCTTCTGAGATGGGGAAGACCATCGTGCCTATGGTGACTGTTTTAGCGTCCATATCGAAGGACAGCCGGCTGACATTCTGAACGGCAGTCAGGGAGACTGTACCGGCCGCCTTTTGATGGCCATCCAGGCGGTCTACAGAGGCCACAAGCCCGATGGGTGCATGATAGGGGAAACTGGTGCTACATGTCAGGGGACCTAGGCCCCCGCCTCCGTTGTCGTTGATCACCCGGACGACGGCCTTGGTGCCCCCCGCCATGGAAGTGGACTCTGCAAAGCCGTAGGTATACTGATCGCCGGTGACATCGTCAAAGACAATAAAGTTGACCTTATTGGCGGAGTCCCGGCTCACATAGAGAATCTGATGGGCTGGGATCACATCGCGGGTAATCTGCTCAAAGGTGATGGGTCTCGGCGTGCTGCTGCCCACCCGCTCAAACATGGTGACGGTTTCGGAGAGCTTGGTACTGCCCAGGGTGCGTGTTGAGACATACAGGGCGCTGTTGTTGTTGGTACTGCCAAAGCGGCTGACATTAAGCACCCCCGCCTGAGAGGAGGAGACCCGCACCAGCTGGCCGGAGAGCTTTTCAGCAACGGCGGCGCCTTGGCTGTACCGCCCGGTAAAAACAACCTCCTTTCCCTCGGCATCGTAGAAGGTGGACAGGGGGGTGACCTTGACTGTATCGCCGATCTCACTGACCACACCCACAACGGTGGTACGCAGTACGCTGGGGTCTATGGCGCTGGCCACTTCTCCCCTGCTGGTGAGTAAAAGGGTGACATCCTGGCCGGGCCGGAAGGCAGACAGGGCGTCTGCCGCGCCGGGCAGCACCTTGAGCTCTACCCCCAGGATGGTGATCCGTGAGGGTGCGGTCGGATTGGGGGAGACATTCTCATAGCGGCCCGTGAGCCGCAAGTCAGAGACATTTAAGATCTTCGCCCCTCGGTCATAGGTGGCCACATCATACTGGCAGATGTCATTTACTGTGGCGGGAACGCCGTTTTTATAGATTTGATACCCGGTATCCCCGCCGATGAG
>JAAWBF010000073.1 GCA_022792555.1 Oscillospiraceae bacterium | reverse complement strand
GTACCCACCATGCCGAAGGCCGGGGCCACGGATGACGCTTTATCATACATGGCGGCGGCGCTCTCATGCCGGGCGGACATACACTCGATGTCGTTGTCCAAAATAGCCCTCACTTTGTCCGGGTCGTTGGCGTCTACGATAAGCATAATTGCCTGCTTAAAGAAGGAGTCGGTCTGCTCGTTTGCCTTTTCCTCCAAGGAGAGCAGGCCGTTTTTCCGGGCGATCTGAGCCAGCTCCACAAGCTGTTCAATGTAATAGCTTGGGTTAAACTTCTTGGTGTTGAGCATAACGGCAAAGTGCTTGGGCATGGAAGCCAGCAGCTTCACCGGAAAGCTGGCCACGACAACGGCAAACGTACAGCCGATGACGATCAGAACGCTGGAGGCGTCAAAAAAGCGGATGATCTGTTCGGGATGGACTGTTCCGCCGCCGAACATCATACCAAATACCATAACGCCGATGGCAACAACAACGCCGATAATGTATGTAATATTCATGCTTCGTCTCTACCTCCGTCCGGGTTCCCTGTGCAGCCCGGCCATTTGGCGCCCGTCAGAGGGCTTTGTACAAAAGCCATAGCGGACACAGTTTCTCTCTTCTCTCAGAGCCTGTTCAGTATCTCAAGGCGCTGAACAGGTTCTCAGCGCCGGTCCTCGATGGTGATCTCCCGGTGGATGTCCTGGACCTTGGCGTTGTACTGGGCAATTTTATCAATGATCTCGTCCGTGGACTCCCGGACAAGGTAATAATCGTGGTTCATCATGACAATCTTGGACTCTGGTATGGTCTCAATACACTCAATTTGCAGGTGGTTGATTAGGAATTTCTCCCCATTCCTTTTTGTCAGGACGATCATAGTACGCCGCCTTTCTGCATGGCGGAAGGAACGGCGGATTTCCCGCCGTTCCCCGACGCCATTTAGGATCAGCGCCTCTTAGAACTTCTGTTCAGCGGTTGTGCATTCAGGTTCTCAGGGCGCTTAACGCTTCATGTTGACCAGTTCTTCCAGCATGGAGTCTGTGACGGTGACAATTCTCGTGTTGGCCTGATAGCCGCGCTGGGTAGTGATCATCTCGGAGATCTCAGTGGCAAGGTCCGCGCCGGACAGCTCCAGACCGCCGGTTTGCAGGACAGTTTTGCCGGTATCGGCAATGCCAACCTCCGCTTTATCTTGCATATCAGCATATCCAATTTCTTGGGTGGTCTGATCCAATTTGTCTTGTCCCAATGTCCCAAATCCTGTTTCTAGATCAGCCGCAGCAGCTACTGTTGAGTTCATATTTCCTTTGATTGCACCGCCAATAGAAGCAACCTTTAGCTGACCTGCACCTTCCATCGCCTTGTAGTAAGGGCCGCCCTGATGTGTAACGCCATTGGGGTTAGACACTGTGCCAATGGCGATATATCCGAGCGTTTGGACCTTCTTGGTCTCGTTGTTGATACCAGTAATTTTCCCGGTCTTCCCATCAATAGACAGGCTGCTGTAGGTAACACGCTTCATTGAACTCGTGTCACCTGTTGCGGGATCAGGATATTTCGTAATCGCACCTGTTGTTTGATCGAACGTAGCACTCTGTGGATCTCTGTCCACAATTGAAACCGTAGCATTGGCTCCAGTACCAGTCACCACTTCTTTGGGCCAATAGGTCTGTTTCCCATCATCACTGGTTGTCGGCAACCGGATTGGAGTCAACTGCTTGCTGACAAGGGGCTGTTCCTCACCATTCTTATCAATATAGGTGCCAATGGCCTGGAACCCATAAACTACATTCTCACCGTCGGTCAGGTAGCCATCAGGACCAAAATAGAAAGTACCCAGGCGGCTAAGGGTCATCGTACTGGGGTCAGTGGGGTCTACCACGGTATCCTTCCGGTCAGAGGTGAGGAAGAAGCCGTCGCCGTCGATCATACAGTCCATAGTGTAGCCGGTGGCGGCGAAGTTACCGGTGGTCATATTCAGGTCGATGCTGCGTACGTTGACGCCATAGCCAACCTGGGAGGGGTTGCGGCCGCCCACGAACTGGGTGCCGTTGGAGCCGGACTTGGAGGTGGTATACATGGTATCGGAGAAAACAGCACGGGTGGATTTATACCCGTAGGTATTGACATTCGCTACGTTATTGCCGATGACGTTCAGCTTGCTCATATGGGTTTTCAGGCCCGCGATAGCGGCATACATTGCTCCAGTCATATTGTAACAAAGATCTCCTTTCAATCCAGCCGGTGCAACCGGCTGGGTCCCGATATGGGGCGCCGTCCCGGCGTCCCGCCAGTCGGGCGGGGCGCCCCGGACATCCATACGGTCCTGCCCGCTGCGGTTACAGGAACACGGCGCCGTCGATGTTGGTGAATACGTTCTCCTTCAGCTCATCCTGGGTGATGGCTGTGATCACTTTGGCGTTTGGTACATTGATGATGAAGGCCTGGGTGGCGTCCAAGGCCAGAATATTGGTGGCTCCTTTGGCCATCGCCCGCTCCACGCTCCCCGCCAGCCGATCCATGAGGGCCGGTGTCACTTCAATCCCCCGCGCTTCCGCCCGCGAGATGGCGTGCTTGGAAAAGGCGATGCTCTGCGTTGTCTGCTGTTTTTCCAGCTCCCGCTGTAAAGCCGCGCCGAACCCGCCGGATTTGGGCTCCTGCCTGCCGCCGGTACGGGCCGCTGGGGCGGTGTACTGCTGCTGGGATGAAATGCGTTCCATCATGTCTTGTTCACCCGCCGCTGTCGTATTATACTATCTTTAACCGACCGCGTTATCTTCCCCGTCAGACCCGCCATTAGGGTTATCCGTGCCGCCCTCTGGCGTTTCCGTCTCACCGGGCTTTTCGGTTTCCTCTGGTTTTTCGGTCTCGCCGGGCTTCTCGGTTTCGCCGGGTTTCTCAGTCTCACCCGGCTTCTCTGGATCCTTGTCGCCGTTGAGGACGTTGTCGGGCAGCTTGCCCACCGAGAGGATCTCATTGAGGAAGTAAAGCTTGTCGTTGACATAGAGGACCTGCTGTCCGCCATAAGTGCCGGTAGCCTGGACCGTCCCTGTAATCTGCACGAACTCTCCATTTGCGTCCACATCGGCCACGGTCACTTCCTTGCCTACCAGGGAACCGGCATACTGCATCACTGTGGCATCCGTGATGTTGGTAATGGCCTGGACTACCGACATCTGGACCAGCTGATTGAGCATATCAGAGGTGTCTGCCGCGTTGTCGATGCTCTGGTTTTGGAACTGGGCTACCATCAAGGTGAGAAAGTCGGTCATGTCCAACGAGTTATCCGTCTTTTTCTTCTTGCTGCTGGTGATACCCTCAGTTCGGTTGCCGCTGGTACCGACCAGAGCACCGATGTCGCCTTGATAAGAACTCATAAAAACACTCCTTTCCTGCTTCTGATCGGATTACTCCATGGGAATGAGGCCCAGACGGAGCTGCTGTAAAAAGTCCTGACTGCTGCGGCGCTCCTCATCCTTTTGCTGCTGCCTGCGGCCTTCCTGCTCCTGCTGAGGCTGTCCATTGTGGCCGTCGTAGTTGGGCTGTTGATGGGCGTTGGGGTTCTCCTGGTGCTGTACCTCGACATGGACCTCCTGGCTGTGGCTGCTCAGCATACTCTGAAGCCCGGCGGCGTGCCTTTCCAGCAGAGCCTGCGTATGGGTGCTGCTGGCGTTCATAACAATATGGATTGCGCCGTCGCTGCTGCGGGTCAGCTCGACTCGGACGGTGCCCAAACTGGCGGGGTTGAGCTGGAGCTCTACCTTGGTCTCTCCCTGCTGGAGGGCCTGGCCGATCCGCTGTCCAACCTGCTCCTTGACGCCGCTGTCCTCTGGCATCTCCTGGGCCTGGGATGCCTCACCGACCTTAACCGGTGCAGCTTCCACCTCCCGGAAAACCGGCTGGGGCTGGGCTGCCGTCTCAGATTGAACGGCCTCTTCCTCATGCTGGACCGTCTGGACCTGAACGGGCTGTTCCTTCTTTACAGGGTCTGCTGTCTGGGTGTCCTGGACCTTGGGCTGTTCGGGCTGCTGTTCCACGGGACGGCTCTGCTGTGTGACAACGGGAGCCTCGTGCTCCACCGTCTTAGGGACCTCTGCAGAGATTTCCTGGGGGGCCTCTTCTTGGACTGGAACTTCGGCTTGGCTGGCCTGAGAAAACGTCTGGGCAGGCTCCTCTGCTATGGGTGCCGTCTCGACCACAGGGGCCACCTGTTCCACCGCCGCCACAGGAGCGGCCGTTCCACCACCCTCAAGGTTGCCCTCCAGCAGATTTTCCACAGCCATGTTGTCTTCCGCTGGAGCGGACTGTGCTACCTCCTCCGCCGGGACGATGACCACCTGGGCCGCCGCATAGGCCGCTACCAGCAGCATCTGCTCATTGGTGGGGGCTATGTTCTCCTGGACAGGGGCCTCCTCCTGCACAGCGCCCTCCTGGTCTTTTCCCGGCTGCTGAACGCTGGTCTTGCTGTCCAGGTCCTGACACTTCTGGTCTACTAATTTTTGGAACTGGTTGTCCTGGCCGCTGGGTGCCTCTCCCTTCGGCGCGGACGGAGTGGAGACCTTTGGGGCGGTCATCTGCATGGTCATCTGACTCAAAAACTGGTCCATTTCACTCACCTCCTTCAGTTTCAGGTTGTTATTTCCAAACGGCCTGCTGGCCGGTCTGGACCATCTTGCGCGTAACGCCGGATGGCGTTCGCTCTCTCAGGACTACGGCAAAACCGCGGGCTTGGGACAACGAACGCTCCTATGCACCGGCCTGCGCCCGGGCAGCGCTGATAAACTCATCAATCAGGCGCTCCTCCGCTTTTTGTACCTCGCGATTGTAGCTTTGGAGCTTTTTCTCTCTCAACTTCTCCAAAGAGGCAGTCTCCTGCTTGGCGGCCACTACCTCGGCCCGCTTGGCCTCCTCTTCCTGATACAGCTTATGGAGGACCTCGGTCTCCCGGCGGATCTCCCGCTCCAAAGCCCGCAGGCCGTTTTCGTATAACAGCGCCTCCGCGATAGACAATCCTTCCAGCTTCCGGTCACGGAACTCCAGATTATATGCGCTGTACCGTTCTTCTATGCGTTCCAGCAGTGCCTCCTGGGCGCGGACCTTCGCCAGGATCGCGGCATGTTCTCCCTTGAGCGCATCTAAAACCTGCTGTTTGTAGTCTAGGACGGTTGCAAGGGAGAACTTAAACTTTTTCATGGCGGCCACGCTCCTTTCCTTTCCATTCCATTCCAGAGGACCCTTCCGTCTGTGTAGGGGCGGCCTGTGGCCGCCCGCGCCTTCGGAAGCACCCGCCATTTGTCCGAATCAAACATTGCTGTGTGTTGTGCGGGCGGCCGCAGGCCGCCCCTACATCCATAAGCCGGTTTATTGCAAAACCCGCTCCATCAGCGCCAAACTCTCCTCATAGGAAAAGGACTCATCAATTCCCTGGGTTAAAAAGCCGTTTACCGCGTCAATTTTGGACAGGGCAAAATCCAGCTTTCGGTTTGTCCCTGGCTTATAGGCGCCAATGGACACCAGATCTGCGTTTTTCTCGTGGACACTGATGATATCCCGCAGACGGGATGCTAGGTTCTGGTGCTCTTTGGGGACAATCTCCACCATCAAACGTGAGATACTGGCGCCCACATCAATGGCGGGGTAATGGTTGGCGGCAGCCAGGGCACGGGAGAGGACAATGTGTCCATCCAGGATACCGCGGACGGTATCGGAGATGGGCTCGTTGGTGTCGTCTCCTTCCACAAGTACAGTATATACACCAGTGATGGATCCGGTTTCAAAGTTGCCGCTACGCTCCAGGAGCTTGGGCATCTCGGCATACATGGAAGGGGTATATCCTCTGGCCACCGGCGGTTCTCCGATGGCCAGGCCGATCTCCCGCTGGGCCATGGCAAACCGAGTCAGGGAATCCATCATGAGCAGTACATTGTATCCCTGGTCCCGGAAATACTCTGCAATACCGGTGGCCACAGACGGACATTTCATCCGTAGCATAGCCGGCTGGTCGGAGGTAGCCACCACCAAAATGGAGCGGCGCATCCCCTCTTCTCCCAGATCCTTTTGGATAAACTCCAAGACCTCACGGCCACGTTCTCCCACAAGGGCGATGACGTTAATATCTGCCGTCACATTTTTAGCAATCATACCCATCAAGGTACTCTTGCCCACGCCGGTACCGGCGAAAATACCGATACGCTGTCCCTTCCCAATGGTCAGCATCCCGTCAATAGCCTTGACGCCAAACTGGATCCGCTCCCGGATAGGAGGACGGGCCAAGGGATTGGTGTAGCTGCCGCCGATACAGTGGGAGACGCCGCCCTCAAAGGGCCCCTTCCCATCAATGGGTTGGCCCAGGGCGTTGATGATCCGCCCCCGAAGGAACTCCCCCACCTGCAAGGTAAGCTGGCGGCCCGTATTGCGGACAAAGTTCCCCGCTGAGATTCCCTTCATTTCTGAGTAGGGCATGAGGAGAATGTGGTCATTTTTGAAGCCTACCACTTCCGCTGTCACCTGTCCACCTGACTCACCGTTGTAGATCCGGCAGATGTCCCCTACGGCCGCATGGCCGCCGGACGCCTCAATCGACATGCCCACGATATTTTCAATTTTACCGGTCAGGCTGTAGGTCTCGGCGTTCTGCACCTGGCGAATCATATGCCGGAACAAAGATAGAACCTCCTATGCTGTGCAGCCGAAAATTTCCAGCTCCAGCAGCGAGTTTTACGGGACGATTGTCTCTATGGAATCAGGGGCGGCATAGAAAAACCGCTGTCCCCAGCTGGGGTATCCATCAACAGATTTTTGATGTGGTCAAGCTGAGTGGCGGCGCTGGCGTCGATGATCTCATCGGGCATCTCGATCACACAGGTCCCTGGCTCATCGCCCACCATGGGGATAAGCCGTACACGGTTAGACAGGGCCGACAGGGCGGTAGTCAAGGAGGTTGGAATCTGTGCCATACGCTTGGCGTCGCACTCAGCGATGTAGATATGGACCCATTCACAGCGCTTGCGCTTTTCAATTGCAGTTTGAATCATACGGCTGATGACATCGCCGCTGCTTTTTAAGCTGATTCGTACTACTTTTTCTGCGATGGCAATGGACAGATCCCGCAGGTCGTCTAAATTCTGGTCCAGCTGCCGGTCCAGCGTGCTGGCCGCCTTGTCCAAAAACTGCTGGACTGAGGCCCCCAGGGCGGCGGCCTCCTCTTCCTGGCGTTTCCGGCCCTCCTCCGTGGCCTGGGCCAGGCCATTGGCATAGCCCTCCCGGCGGCCGTCTTCAGCGGCCTGGAGCCGAATCTCCTCTGCCTCTGCCTCTGCCTGACGGCGGGCGGTATCTAAAATCTCCTCCGCCTGGCGGCGGGCATCCGCGAGAATCTCATCGGCCTGGATTTGGGCAAAGCTGATGGGATTTTCCACCGGATCGGGGGGGGCTTCTGGCTCTGGCGCCGGGGCGGCGTCCGCCTCCGGCGGGTCAAAAGACGTTTCGAGATCCGGCGGAGCTTCCATCTCATCCAGCTCAACCTTTAGCTCAGACGCCTCTGGAAATGCGTAAGGCTCGGCTTGGAAAAAGCGCTTTAAGATCCGGCTAGGCAATGATATCGTCCTTTCCGCCCTTCAAGATGATGATCTCGTTCTTCTCCTCCAGGTCGCGAATGATATCCACGATACGCTGCTGGGCCTCTTCTACGTCCTTCATACGCACATTGCTGGTGATCTCCAGGTCGTCCTGGATGCTCTGGGCCATACGGGTGGACATATTGGCGAAGAGCTTGTTTGCCACCTCGCTGTTGGCCGCCTTGAGGGCCAGCACCAGATCTCTGGGATCGCAGTCCCGGACAAAACGCTGGACCGACCGGTCGTCCATGGTGATGATATCCTCGAAGACGAACATCCGCTTGCGGATTTCCTCGGCCAGGTCCTGGTTGTGGACCGACAGGCCGTCGAAGATATTTTTCTCGCTGGAACGGTCCAGATTGTTCATCACATCGGCCACATAATCGATGCCGCCCACCTTGACATTGGCGTTGGTGACAATGCTGGAGAACTTCTTGCTCATCTCGGCCTCCACAATCTGCACTGCCAGGGGGGAGGCACTCTCCATCTTTGCGATGTTCTCCACCACCTGGATCTGCTTCTTCTCGTCCAGCTGGGCCACAACTCCTGCGGCCTTGTCTGGGTCCACATAGGAGAGGACCAGCGCGATGGTCTGCGCCCGCTCATACTGCAAGGCCGAGAATAGGGCTTTCACATCGGCCTTGTTCATAAAGGCAAACTCTCGGTTCTTGAGGGACTTCGTCACCTTGCTCAGAAGATTTTCCGCTGCCTGGGTGCCAAAGGCCTTCTCCAAAACGGTCTTGGCGTATTCCAAACCGCCCTCCGTGACCGCCTTGTTTGTCATGCACATCTGGAGGAACTCGTTAAGCACATCCTCCGTCTGGTTCGAGTCCAGGAAGCCCAGCTTCGCCACCTCTACCGTAAGCTGCTCCACATCCTCAGGCTCCATGTACTTGTAGAGCTGGGATGCCTTATCAGCTCCCAGGGAGACGATTACCGCTGCGGCTTTCTGCGGACTAGTCAATTCCAGCTTGCTCGGCAGGGGAGCGGCCAGCTGCTGGACCGCCGCTGCCTGTTCCGCTGGGGTAGCCTCGTTCTCTGGGATCTGCTGGGCTGCGGCCTCCTTGGTCTCTTTGGCCTTCTTTCCGAGTTTAGCCATTCTCCTCGCCTCCCTTCAGCCAGGTTTTCACCATCTGGGCTGCAATTTCGGGATTCTCATCGGCGAATTGGCGGATCTCCTTACGCAGTTCCATACTCCGTTCGGTACGCAGATCCATCACATCGGCGCCGGAAGGAACCGCCTCTGCGGCATCGTGGGTATCTCCAAAGAACTCTGCCGCTGCGGCTGCTGCGGCCAGCTGCTCGGCCGCCTGGGCCTCCCGAAGCGCCTGCTCCTCCTGCTGTGCCGCCTCCAGGGCCTTCTTTTTCTTCTTCTTGCCCACCAATACCAGAACCAGAATCAGTATCAGAACAAACAGCGCAAGTCCAGCCAGGGCCGCATAGACCACCCAATTGGGCAGACCAAAGAGGGTATTGTCCTCCTCACCGTCAGGACCAGGTGCAGGCGGCTGGGTGGGATCGTAGAAGGGCATGGCTACAACCGAGATTTTGCTCTCCAGATACTCCTGGGGCGTCATGGTCTCGGTCTCATAGGCCCCGATTCCGGCAGCCTTGGCCACATGATCGCGAATAAGTGCGGTATCCACGGCATTTGCCGTAGTAGCGTTGATGCTCACCGCCAAGGTGCAGTCGGTAACTGTTCCGGCCCCCAGGCCGTCCCACTCCCGATAGGTCTCATCGACCTTGTAATCCCGCTGATTGCTGCCGCTCAGCTCCTGCTCAGTGCCCGTGGGCTGGTATTGGTTCTCTAAATAGGTGTTGATATCGGAGTTTGGGCCCGCGCCGACCACGCCGCCGGTGCCGCCCTCTCCTCCCCGCACAATGACGGTGGAGTTGACCTCTGAACCGATGATACCACGGCCATCGGTGCTTCCATCCTGGGCATATTCGGGAAGGGTATATTGGATGTCATGCCCCTTAGCCTGATCCACATCCACAGTCGTCCGCACGCTCACCCGTACGTTGTCTTCCCCAAAGAAGGGGGTGAGCACCTGCATGACGTTGGTTCGGATCTGGCTGTTGAGCTGATTCTCCATGGCCAGCTTGAGGGCAGTCGCCTTATCTCCGCTGACCTGGGCATTGTCTATGTAGAGATTTCCAGCGGTATCGCTGATGGCCACATTTTCAATGGACAATCCCTTAACCGCCCGGGAGACAAGGGTGCGAATGGCGTTAGCCTGCTCGTCGGTAAGCAGCTCCCCGTCGGCCATGGTCACTTGGACAGCCGCCTCGGCCTCTACTACGCTCTCCTGAAGCACATAGGTCCGCTGGTCTCCCTCGCTGATGCTGACGCTGGCGTCCTTTACCCCGTCAAAACAGCGGATGACATCCCGCATCTTCTCCTCCAGGGCGATGAGGAACGCCCGGTTGCGTTCCGACTCCGTAGACAGGGCGCTGACGTTGTTGAAATAAGCGCCGTAGGAGAAGCCAGACTTGGGATAACCCGCCATCAGGAGCTGGGCCTTAAGGGCTACCTCCTGATCTCTTGGGACCAATATTGTGTCGTTATTCTGTAACCGGTAATCCCTGGCCCCATTTTCCTCCAGATAGTTCATAATGGTAGAGGCCTCTTCACTGCTCAAATTGGTAAAGAGGATACTATAGGGCTTGTTGTTCAAGGCAGATACAATGATAATCGCTCCGATAATCAGGGCGGCCAGAACAACACCCAGGATGATCAACGTCTTCTTGCTTAGTTTTCCAAAAAAATCTTTGAACTTCGTACCGAAGTCCTTTACCTTTTCACTCACGCGCTCCCCCTCCAACGGCGTCCGCCCGGCCTTTGAGCATCTCTGGAACGGGCCCAAAACTCAGGCCCCTTCCAGAAATGCCCCTGTCCATCCAGGGCAGGCTGATAACCTCTCCGGCGGAAACTGGGGGTACGCCCTTTCGGGCACCCCCCATGTCTCCGCCTCTTTTTCAGTCATGCAAATCCTTAGAGGTTTATGCGCATCAGTTCAGAATATGCGTCCTGTGCCTTATTCCTGAGCTGGACCAGCAGATCCACAGAAGTCTGGTACTTGCTCAAGGCGATCATCATAGAGGAGGGGTTGTCGAGCTGTCCAGTGGACAGCAGGTATTCAGCCTGGGTTTTCTCCGCATCGGTCTCCTTCACATTCTGGATGGCATTGCGGAAAATGGCAGAAAACATATCGCCGGTCCCCTCTGCAATGCGGACGTTCTCCTCTCCAGCGGCAATGGGCTGAATCCCCTTGAGTCCCTCAATCGGTGAAATCATAACAGCTTGCTCCTTTTCCTAACAGGCTTTACCGGCCAATTTCCAGGCCTTTAGAGATCACAGCTTTCAGCGCGTTTAAAGCGGTCACATTGGCTGAGTAAGCCTGTGTGGCCGCCATCGCGTCAGTCATCTCCTTCACCAAATCAACATTTGGCAGATCGACATAACCCTCTTCATTGGCGTCGGGATGGGTGGGATCATACACCAGTCGGAACGCAGAGTCATCCTCCTGGATTTCCATCACCTTCACACCGCCAGCGGTGACATAGTCTGTGTTGGGGGCTAGACCGTTGGCCGCCCTGGCCATGGCGGCGCGGAAATCATCCCGTCCGCTCTCCGACTGAAAAACCACCATCTTCCGCCGGTAAGTCCCTCCGCCCTCGGTACGGGTTGTATTCATATTTGTAATATTTTCTGCGATCACATCCAGCCTCAGCTGCTGGGCGGTCAGTCCAGAGCCGGCGATATTCATGGAACTTAAAAAAGCCATTACTTCCCCTCCTACTGTCCACGCGCAGCAGTGCGCAGCACAGCCAGATCGGTAGAGAGCGCACTAAAAACATATTGCAGCTGGTAGGCGTTGCGCACCAGCTCTGTACTCTGCTCAGTAACATTGACCCCGTTCTCATCCATCCGGGCTGACTCCTGGGCCTCGAAGACATCCGGTCTGGCTGCATTCAGGGCCGCCCGCACCGTCTTACGGGGATCCGTGGTCTTTGCGGCGCGCTCCAGCTGCAAACGCAGGCTATCTTCAAAGGTAACAACCTTGGCCTTGTAGTTTGGCGTCTCCGCGTTGGAGATATTATCCAAAACAGCCGCCTGCTTGGTCCAAAGAAAGCCCATGGACTTCTCAAGCATCAGCAGGGAATTGCTAGACAAAAAATCCATCCCACACTACCTCCCTTTCTGGACTTTATCAATCGAATGTATACTATGTTCTAAATCGTGTAATACTATTTCATATCAACTGCCGCCTGCAGCGGAATTTTGATTCCAAATTTCAGGTTTATGAGACACAGAGTATTTTATGCCAATACTGCTTGCAATGCAAGACTTTTTCGGAAATTTCTCTTGGAAATTTATTGTACCGTCAGGTATGGCTTTTTATGTATCGCTCTGCTTAAAAAATTATCTAGGTCTACATAGCAGTATAATACCTATTTTAATTATACCGAAAACACCCCCACTTTTGCAATGGTAAATTTGATGTATTCTTCTTTTTCTATAAATACTATGTATATTTTTATTTTTTAGGAAAAAACAGGCTCTTGTTTTTCACACAAGGGCCTGTTTTTTTGGTTATACTGTGTCGTTCTGGAAAAATTCTCGATTTTTTCTACACCAAAAGTGGGAGATACATGTTCTTTTGTGTAAAACAGAGAATTCTGTTCCTGCTTGTCCGCATTAGACAGACGCTTGCATACGTTTAGGCATAAGTGTCAATATACTGCCCTTTTGCCATTGCCGCCACATCGGGGAGCATCTCTAATATCTCCTGTGCCGCCATTTCCTGGCTGTCCATAACCTTTTTGGTGACTGCCAGCGAATAGCTGTTCGCAAAGTTCGCGGCTTGCATACTCGTTGCCATGCTGGCAATGGAACTCATCATATCCATACTTTCATCTCCTTTTTTCTGTTTTGACACCAGTCATAATGTTTGATCTGGGTCTCTGTCTTAGATATCGGTTCATTCCCGCCAAAACTTAACCAAATTCCCAGGACCAGAAGTGGTAAAACAAGTTTTGCTGGGTCGCAGAGAGGGCGGAGAGCTGTCCCCACTGAGACAGGACAGACCAGTTTTTAAAGCATAGTGGAGCAATGGGGACCTGCTGGATCAGGGCAGCAGACAGGGCCTTGGCCGCAGTCGTCCGGGCAGCCCCCTCCGCCCCCTGATAGGCCTCCACCAAGGAGGTGACAGCAGGACTGGAAAACCGCCCGTAGTTCAGCCCGCCGCCGGGGATCAGCAGCGGGGCCGGATCAAAATCCCCTGTCAAGCGGGTTTCTCCCAAATAGAGATCAAACTGTCCCTCCTTGAGGGCTGTCAGGTACCCCTCCCAAGGGAG
>JAAWBF010000072.1 GCA_022792555.1 Oscillospiraceae bacterium | reverse complement strand
GGTGCGGCAAGACCACCCTGCTGCGTGCTATCAGCGGTCTGCTTCTGCCGGATGCAGGCAAGATCGTGCTGCGGGGCCGCGATATTACCAATCTGCCAACCAACAAGCGTGATATGGGCATTGTTTTTCAGAGCTATGCTCTGTTCCCCCATATGAACGTAAAAGAAAATGTAGCCTTCGGTCTGAAACGGAGAAAGGTCCCCAAGGAGGAGATTGATCAAAAGGTGGCTGACGGCCTGCGCAGGGTCCATCTGGAGGGCTACGAGCCGCGCAAAATCACCCAGATGTCCGGCGGACAGCAGCAGCGCGTTGCCCTAGCCAGAGCGCTGGTGCTCAACCCCTCCCTGCTGCTGATGGATGAACCGCTGTCCAATCTGGATGCAAAGCTGCGGGCCTCCGTCCGGGTGGAGATTGCGCAGATTCAACGACAGCTCGGCGTGACCACCATTATGGTGACACATGACCAGGTAGAGGCCATGACCATGGCGGACCGCATTGTCCTGATCAATGAGGGCGTGGTTCAGCAGGACGGAAAACCCGTCGAGATCTATGAGCGGCCTGCTAATACTTTTGTAGCCGGTTTTGTAGGCAGTCCCGGCATCAATTTTATTCAGGTCCATAAGCAGGGCAATCAGATCTCTATGCCGGAGCTGGACTGCGTGCTCTCCCTAGAGACATTCCATCAGGCACTTCAGGCTGACTGCGCCAACGCATCCATTCCCGACGGATCTTATGTTTTGGGCATCCGTCCAGAGCATATTCTGGTCAACGGGCGGGACGGGATCGAACTTGGTACAGCGCAGATCTCCTATGTGGAACGTCTCGGATCTGAAACGCTGCTTCACACCCAGCGGAAGGACAAGGAACTGGTAATCCTCCTGCCCGGATTAATTACCACGATAAAGAGTCTGACCGATGTCACGCTATCCCTTACGCCTGGCCGGGGCCACCTATTCCGCCAGGAAGACGGAACGCGGGTCATCGCTGGAAAATAGTGCGATATAGTAGTATAATATAGAAAGGAGAGTGACAGTACGGCGAGGGAGGACTCCTATGTACGAAATTAGAAAACAGCAGATTATGAAGCTGCTGGAGCAGCGAGATCACATCAGTGTCAAGGAAATTAAGGAATGCATGGATGTCTCTGCCATGACCGTTCAGCGGGATCTCACCAAAATGGAACAGGAAGGACTCATTATTAAAGGGTTCGGGGAAATCTCAAAGGTGAAGGGGATCTATCTGGAGCGTTTGATGCTTTCCCAGGAAAATGATATTCCAGAGAATCAGGACAAAATTGCATATCATGCCGCCTCTTTGGTGGAGGACGGAGATACCATCTTTTTGAGCAGCGGCAATATTATTTTTAATTTGGCCAAACGGATCAAGCACCGGCAAATTATTGCTGTCACCCCCTCTATCCGGGCGGCGCTGGCCCTGTCCAAGGGAAAGGGCATTGTCTACATGACTGGCGGTATGATCGCAAAGGATGGCATCAATCTGGGCGGCGAGTACGCCGAAAATACCATCCAAAAATTTTATGCCGACAAAGCCTTTATTACCTGTGCCTCCATCAACTCCCATGGCGAGATGTGCGACTACTCCGAAACTGAGGTGCGGATGAAACGGCTGTTGATGGAACACACCAAACATATCTATCTCCTGATTGAGGCGGACAAATTTGGGATGAGTAAATTCTACCGCTCAGAGCATTTGTCACAGGTGACCGCCATTATCACAGACCGCCAGCCGCCCGCCCACGCGCTTACACTCATTGAAAAACTGGGGATTCAATTAACCGTGCTGGAGTCATAATCAATACCCCCTGATGCGGCATTGCAAGCTGCACCAGGGGGCAAAAAGTGCTCTTGAGATGTTAAAAAATTACATTATTGGAATTGTATTTAACGGCATGAAATCTCGTATACACGCTGCTTTTTTTCTGTGCTATACTAGACGGAGAACGGAGGTACACGATGATTTACCAAATTTACGGCACAGACCCGCATCAGATGACAAAGGCACTGATGGAGGCGGTCAAGGCTGCGGACCAGATCCCCGCTGGAGCTGAGGTGGCCCTCAAGCCGAATTTAGTATTGGCGGGGAAGCCGGACCGGGGAGCTACCACTCACAGCGGGGTCCTGTCCGGGTGTATTGAATACTTACAGGACCATGGATTCAACGCAATCAGCATTTTGGAGAGCTCCTGGACGGGGGCTGATACGGGCCAGGCCATGCGGACCTGCGGCTATGACACCGTATGCCGGCGCTATCAGGTCCCCTTTTATGATCTCAAGGAGGATGAGACCAGGTGGATTGATACCCCCCTGCGGCCCATGGAGATCTGCCGCCGGGCATGGGAGGCCGGATATCTCATCGATCTGCCGGTCCTCAAGGGCCACTGTCAGACCCGGATGACCTGCGCCCTGAAAAACCTCAAGGGCTGCATCCCGGACCGGGAAAAGCGCAAATTCCACGGGGAAGGGCTGCACCGCCCCATTGCGGCGCTGGCGGCTGTCTTGAAACCCCAGCTGGTGATTGTGGACGGGATCTGCGGGGATCTGGACTTTGAGGAGGGCGGAAACCCAGTTCAAGCCAACCGGATGTATCTGGGGACTGACCCGGTGCAGGCGGACGCCTATGGCTGTACGCTGATGGGGCTCTCCCCGGCTGACGTCCCCTATCTCCCCCTGGCGGAGCAGTGGGGGGCAGGCAGCTTATCCCTTCAGGAGGGGGATATCGTCAGCCTCAATGAGCCGGATTGCAATACCCCCGTCCCCCGGCCAACCGGAGCCGTTGCCAAACTGGCCCGTCCCATCCGGCAGGATTCGGCCTGTTCCGCCTGCTATGCCAGCCTGATCCGGGCCCTCTATGAGCTGGACCGGGCCGGGATTCCGGTCCGACAAGAGATCCGCATCGGCCAGGGCTGGCGGGGAACGCGCTGGCCTGGGATCGGAATTGGGGCCTGCTGCGCAGGCGCTTCGATCTCTGCGGTGGGGTGTCCCCCCACCGCCCAGGAGATTACAGCGGTCTTAAAAGCGGCCCTTCACGGCGGCAGAAGTAAGGGAGGCTTATAGCGATGGGGGAGAGCTATCATTTTCAGGTCAATCTGGGCGGAATTTTGGACGTGCTGTCCAACCATCTCTATAAGCGCCCAGACGTGTTTTTGCGGGAGCTGCTGCAAAATGGAGTGGATGCGATTACCCTGCGGCAGAAGAGGGAACCTACCTGGCATAGAGGGCGGATCACCATCTCAGTGACGCCAGGGCACAGATTGATTTTTTACGACAACGGCGCAGGGCTGGATGAGGGGGAGATCCACCGCTGTCTGGCGGTCATCGGGCAGTCCTCAAAAACGGCTCTGGTCACCGGCACGCTTCCAGAGGACTATATCGGACGGTTCGGCATCGGTCTGCTGGCCTGTGTCCTAGTGTCCGATTCCATTGTGGTCCACACCCG
>JAAWBF010000183.1 GCA_022792555.1 Oscillospiraceae bacterium | reverse complement strand
TAAAGACTCTGTACTTGGTACAAATACAGTAGTTGGTGTATACTGAATATTTCTGTACAGCGTTTCAGAGTCGCCATCTCCAGTGAGGAGGGTAATACCCACAAAGCCGGCGTCCTGCAAGAGCGCTTTTGTGATATCCTCATTCGTCCAGTGTCACCGCCGAGAAAGAGGTCAAACTACCGAGTAAAGAAGTACCAAGTTTTGGTTGTGTAACTTCTCTTTACATAGGCTGTAATGAATTGAAGATCCTATGCACATATGTTATAATAAAGAACATTCTCCTATGAGCTGTAGTACCCCTAGAACGATACGGATTATTTTTATCTGTTGATGGTACATTCATCCAGCAAAAATAAATCGGAAAGGGATGATCCCAGTGACCACAGTGGAACGTTTTTTAAGCTATCTCTCCTATGATACACAATCTGACAGCCGTAGCAGTACCATTCCCTCTACGGAAAAGCAAAAGACCCTTGGATCGGTTTTGGCCGCTGAGTTGGCCCAAATCGGGCTTCAAAATGCTCATATGGACAAGTATGGTTATGTCTACGGCTGGTTGCCTCCGACCCCAGGCTGTGAGGGAGTTCCCTGTGTTGGACTTATCGCCCATATGGATACAAGTCCAGATGTCTCCGGTGCCTGTATACAACCTAAAATCATTCGGTATGAGGGTGGGGATATCTTACTCAATGAGGAAAAGGGGATTATCCTTTCGGCGGGTCAGGATCAGAGCTTGGCAAACTATCGAGGACAGGATCTGATTGTAACTGATGGCACCACCCTGCTTGGTGCTGATGATAAGGCCGGAGTTGCTGAAATTGTGACAGCAGTAGAGTATTTAATCCAGCACCCGGAGATTTCCCATGGCCGGATTGCTGTAGGATTTACACCAGATGAGGAGATTGGAAGAGGGACCGACCATTTTGATGTGGATTGCTTTGGCGCGGCGGTGGCTTATACGGTGGACGGTGGCGCATTGGGAGAGATCGAGTATGAAAACTTCAATGCTGCCTGCGCCACGGTCACAATTCATGGACTCAATACCCACCCAGGCGCCGGAAAGCATAAGATGAAAAATGCTTTGTTGATTGGAGTAGAGTTGGTAAATTTACTCCCTCCAGCCGAGACACCCGCTCATACCGATGGGTACGAGGGATTTTTTCACCTGAGCAGACTGGAGGGGAACGAGAGCACCGCCAAGCTCTCCCTCATCATCCGGGATTTTGAACGTTCAGCTTTTGAAAATAGGAAGACACTGTTAAAAGCCGCAACTGCTTTTTTGAATGGAAAGTATGGCACGGGGACAGTTGAGCTTGATTTACAGGACCAATATTATAATATGCGTGCCCAGATTGAGCCTCATATGTATCTGATCCTCAGGGCCAGGGCCGCTATGCAGGCTGTTGGGGTGGAACCAATAGAAATTCCCATCCGTGGTGGAACCGATGGAGCAAAATTGTCCTATATGGGTTTGCCTTGTCCCAATCTCTCTACGGGAGGGATTAACTTCCACAGCATTTATGAGTATATTCCAACCCAAGCTCTGGAGCAGATGAGCCAGGTTTTGGTTCAGCTAGTCCGTGTCAATCAAAATCTGGAGGATACCGTATCTTAATTATAAGTAAGTCTTATTTATATGGGCTGCAGCAAGTTCTTTTTGCTGCAGCCCGCATATTTTTTATAGGGCGGCGCTGGGGAGCTCCTCTACAAAAGCTCTGATATTTTCCGGGGGGAGCTCCTGGAGCTGGAGTAGGATAGCCTCCCGCTGGGCCGGTGTACAGTTATCGTAAAAACGAGCGGCAGCGGGATTTTCCCGCAGAATGGCGCCAAATGCAACAGCAGACGCAGTTTGATGGTTCATAGCTTCTGTCACCTCAATATCAAAATTTCTCACACCTCGGAGGATGTGGTGTTGGTAGTATGCCGCATAGCCTGGGGGATCATACCAGTTAAATGACAATAGGTGTTGTTAATTTGTATAAATGGTATATTTAAGGGAAAGATGGATGATATATCTGAATTCATCAACGGGAGGTAGACATGGAACTTGGCTGGGAACAGTTGGGGGAGCAGACTGCGGCTGCCCTTCAAATAGAGGGCCGTGCTTCCGGAGGACAGTATGCCCGCTCACTCCAGGCCGCTTTGAGACAGATCCGTCAGACGCGGGATCGGGCTAGCCAGTGGAGCGTTGGGCAGCGCCAGATTCCACAGGCGGTCGAGTGGCTGTTGGATAACTGGTATCTGGCCCAGCGAGAGGGAAGTGAGGCAGTGCGTGCATTCCGCCGGACGGGGCGGCTACGCGAAGTCCGACACAGCACAGAACATTTGATATTAATTGTGGGATTGGGCCGTGGATTGGCCGCTAGAAGAGAACCGCTGGATCAGCGTGGCTTTTCTGCATTTTTGAATGGGTTTCAGCGGCTGCATCCTTTAACCGAACGGGAGCTCTCCCTGGTGGTTTCTGCCTTCCGCGGGGCACTGGTAGAGCGGCTGGCACTGGCATGCACACAATTAGAGAAAGATGGTTGGACTGCTACAGAATTGGCGGCAGTATTTGATCAAATTTTTACCTCCTTCCGCACCTTATCCATCCTGCCCTTTGGCCCTCTGCTGGAGGAAGCCAGCCAGGTGGAGCAGGCCTTGCGCCAAGATCCAGCAGGTCTCTATCCAGAGATGGAGGAGGGGACTCGAAACCGTTACCGGACCCAGCTCTGCCAGTTGGCCCGTAAGCATGGCCTTACCGAGTGGGAGGCGGCCCAGCGCGTTTTGTCTCTTTGTGAACAGGGGAGTGGAGAAGAACGGCATGTGGGCTGGTATCTCTTCCGGGTGCCTATGGGAGAGCCGGTAAAATGCCATACAGGGGGAGGTTATATTGCGGCTGTGGTGCTGCCTACCCTGTTTTTTGTTCTGCTGCTGGGGTTTCGGTTGCACAGTTGGGTTGTCACTCTTTTACTGTTGCTCCCAGTATCTGATATTGTGAAAAACTTGCTGGACTTTCTAGCTGTGCGGGTAGTGTCGCCCAGACCAGTCTGCCGGATGGCACTTGAGGGCGGTATCCCTGCGGAGGGAAAAACCCTGTGTGTCATTGCCGGCCTGCTCACTGGAGAGGACAGCGGCGGGGTGTATACGGCGCTGATGGAGCGTTACCGACTGGCCAACCGAGATGCCGGTGATCAGCTTCTCTTTGGTCTGCTGGCCGATCTGCCGGACAGGGCGCTTCCCATGGGCTCGGAGGCCCGAAGGACCGTAGCCGCAGCCCAGAGAGCAGTAGATGCACTGAATGAAAAGCATGGTGGAGGGTTTTACCTTTTCTTTCGGCCCCCAGTGTTTCAGCCTACTGATGAACGCTATGTGGGCTGGGAGCGCAAACGTGGGGCGCTGTTGGAGCTGGTACGGCTTCTCAAGGGCCGCCGGACTGGCTTGACTGTCCGTTCCGGAGATCGCAGGGCACTCAATGGGGTAAAGTATGTCATTACCTTGGACTCAGATACCAGTCTGAACGTGGGAACCGCCAAAGAGCTGGTAGGCGCCATGCTTCACCCCCTTAATCGTGCCAAGGTGGACCCACGTCGGCGGATCGTCACCGCGGGCTATGGACTGTTGCAGCCGCGGGTAGGCGTAGAGCTCAACGCCGCGAATCGAAGCCAATTTTCCCGCATCTTTGCCGGACAGGGGGGTGTAGACCCTTACGGCTCTACGACAAGCGATGTCTACCATGATCTTTTTGACCAAGGGACTTATACCGGAAAAGGGATCTTTGATGTGGACGCCTTTTTTACCTGCTTGGATGGTCGTTTCCCTGAAAATACGATTTTGTCCCATGACCTGCTGGAAGGTTCCTATCTCCATGCAGGATTGATTGGAGATATCGAGCTTACCGACGGCTATCCCTACAAGGTCACAAGTTATTTTGCCCGCCTTCACCGGTGGATCCGGGGGGACTGGCAGCTTTTGCCCTGGCTGGGCCGGACCGTATCCAACCAGTTTGGAGGTGTAGAATTAAACCCTATATCTTCCATTTCAAAATGGAAGATATTTGACAATCTGCGCCGCAGTCTATCGCCGGTATGTACGCTGCTGGCTCTTTTGCTGGGGATGTGCCTTGCAGGGGCGGACTTTACCGCCGCTGCCGCTGCCGCTATTTTGGCAGCTTGGTCGAATCTTCTGCTTTCCAGTGCCGATCTAGCCTTCCGTGGGGGACAAGGACTACGCAACCGCTATCACTCTACCATCATTGCCGGATTAGGCGGGGTGATCCTCCAGACCTTGGTTCAGCTGCTTTTTCTTCCGCTTCACGCTTGGACCTGCGCCAGCGCCATCTGCACCGCTCTATGGCGGAGCTATATCACCCATAAGGAGCGGCTGGCCTGGGTGACGGCTGCCGATGCGGAGCGAAAGTCGGGGGATGGTATTGGGAGCCACTACCGAAAGGGCTGGTCCTGTGTAGCGGCCGGGGGAGTTGCCGTCCTTTTTTCCCGTTTTCCAGCCGGTGCGGCAGTGGGGCTGGTGTGGATCTGCGCCCCCATTTTTTCCTGGGCCTTAAGCCGGCCAATCAATCAAAAGCGGACTCTCTCCACAACAGACCGGGCCTTTCTGCTCCATCAGGGGGCTCTGATCTGGCAGTATTTTTCTGACTTTCTCGGTCCAGAAAACCACTGGCTGCCGCCGGACAACTGGCAGGAGCAACCCGCTGTCGGACTGGCCCGCAGGACCTCTCCTACAAATTTAGGTATGGCGCTGCTGTGTTGTCTGGCCGCTGTGGATCTGGATTTTATCACCAGAGAGCGGGCAGTGGCGCTGATTGGCCACATGCTGGATACAGCGGAGGCCCTGCCCAAGTGGAGAGGCCATCTGTATAACTGGTATGACACCGCAACCGCCAAGCCCCTGTTCCCCCGCTATGTCTCCACCGTGGACGGCGGGAATCTCTGTGGCTGTCTCATTGCCCTGCGGGAGGGGCTCTATGAGTGGGGGGAGGACGTACTGGCCCGGCGGGCAGAGACCCTGGCCAACGGGATGGACTTTTCATTGCTCTATGACGCCGAACGTAAGCTCTTTACCATCGGCTACGATGTGGAAGCCGAACAGTATACTCCAGGCTGGTATGACCTGATGGCCAGTGAGGCCCGGCAGACCAGTTATATCGCGGTAGCCCAAGGGCAGGTGGCACCCCGGCACTGGCGGCGTCTGAGCCGGATGCTGGTAGGGGACAACGACTATAGCGGCATGGCCTCCTGGACGGGCACCATGTTTGAATACTTTATGCCCAACCTTCTGCTCCCTATTGAACCCAACAGTCTGATGTACGAATCCCTGGCCTTCTGTCTCTATGAACAGCGCCGCCGTACCGGCGGCAAGGTCCCCTGGGGGATCTCCGAGTCTGGCTTTTACGCCTTTGACGGGGGGTTGAGTTATCAGTACAAGGCCCATGGGGTGCAGAAGCTCGGCCTCAAGCGGGATCTGGACCTGGAGCTAGTGATAGCCCCCTACGCCTCCTTTTTAGCCCTGTTATTAGCCCCAGGCAGGGCAGGACGAAACCTGCGGCGACTCCGGGATCTGGGTGCGGAGGGGAAATACGGCCTTTATGAGGCGTTGGATTTCACTTCTGCACGCCTCACAGGAGAGCGGTCCTGTGAACTAGTAAAATCCTATATGGCCCACCACCTTGGTATGAGCTTGACAGCCATTGACAACGCGTTAAACAATAACATTATGCAGCAGCGCTTTCTGCGGGACTGCAATATGTCCGCCTATCGGGAACTGCTCCAGGAGAAGGTTCCGGTGGGAGCCTCTGTCATGAAATCCCCAAGCTGCGAGATCCCGGACAAACCCAAGCGGCTGGCTGATCCCGGTCTGGTTCGAGAGGGAACCTGGACAGGCGGCCGGCCGGCGTGTCACCTGGTCTCCAACGGCGCTTACACCGTCTTCTGCGCCTCAGACGGCACAAACTACTCCAAGATGGGGGAGACTGCGCTGACCACACGGGATGGAATTTCGTTCTATCTCAGTACGGCGGAGGGCTTGCTTCCTCTGCGGCCCGGTTTTTGGCACTTTGACAGTGGCGCCGCCTGGGAGACCCGGATAGATCAGCTTACTGCAGTTCAGACCCTCCAGGTCCCTGGACGTGAAAATGGAGAGCTGCGGGATCTGGTTCTGGAATGGCGTGGAGAGACGCCGCTGCGCGGAGAACTGGTCTGCTATCTGGAGCCTGTCTTAGCCCGCCAGATCGATTATGACGCACATCCTGCGTTTTCCAAACTCTTCCTTGAGAGCGCCTATACTGGAGATGGGGTGGTTTTTACCAGGCGGCCACGCAGTCAATTAGAGGGGCGGCCTGCACTGGCAGTCCTCTGGGACGCTCCAGAGGCTTTCTTTGACACCAGCCGTGAGGTTGCACTGGGACGAGGCGGCAGACACGCCCTACAACAGGCATTAGAAGGACCGGCCCATAGTACAGCAGGTGCAGTACTTGATCCATGCCTGCTAGTGCGTATCCCCTTCAAACTCGCAAAGGGGGAGCAGCGAAGTTTCCGGTTTGCGCTGGCGGCCTCAGACAGCAGCTCTGGAGCTGTCCAAGCCGCCCTCCGACTCTTGGAACTTACCAACGGCGAGAACATCCTTGGCGGTCTACTCCAGGCCTGTAAGCTGTCAAGGGAAGAAGCTTTCCATGCCTATAAATTACTGAAAAATCTCGCCTATCCGGCCCGACACTGTCCAATAGAACCCAGTACACTGTGGCCCTTTGGCATCTCCGGTGACGTTCCCATTGCGGCAGCCGAGATTGAGGGACTGGGTGAGGCAGAAGCACACCTCTTTTGGCTTGGGGCACATAAGCTGTTATGTAAGAGCGGTTTTTCTTTTGATTTGGTGTTTTTAATTAGGGAGGGGGGAGACTATCGGCGGCCTGCCCGTTCAAGTCTGTTGGAGGGATTACATGCCCTCCAGTGGGAGCACATGCTGGGTGCCAAGGGTGGTGTCCATTTGGTGGATGCATGCGAACCAGTTAAGCGGGCGGCGACCATCTTACTGGATTCTCCAGAAGAAGAAATACAGGAATCTCCAATATCTGAACAGGAAAATCACTTTACAATTGAACCGGGAGCGCCAAGATGGGAGTTTGGCGCAGATGGAACCTTCCGTTGCTTCACCGGCCCCAGACTGCCGCCTCTTGGATGGAGTCAGATACTAACCAACGGCTCATTTGGCTGGATGCCAGATGAGACTGGCTGCGGCCACCTGTGGCTTGACAATGCCAGAGAACACCAGCTGACCCCTTGGTGTAACGATCCCCTCGCCATTGGCGGTCCAGAGGAGTTTTGGCTCCAGGCAGAGGAGGAACGCTGTGCCCTCTTTGCCGGCGGGGACGGTCTGTCCTGCACCGTCACCTATGGTCCGGGCTTTGCTCGCTGGGAAAAACAGTGGGGGAGCCGACATATCACAACCACAGCCTTTGTGCCTATGGAAGAGCAAGCCAGGATTTTGCTTATTACGCTGAAAGGAGAACCCTGTAAACTTTTTTATCAGAGCGCAGATAAAGCAATTAAACTTTACAGACTTGATGATACCATTGCTCTTGTTACCACTCCTGAGGAGACCAAGCTTCGTCCCAGCCTTGGTCAGGTCAGAAAGCTCCTCAACCAGACCACCATATACTGGAACCGGCAGGTCTCTGCGCTGCATTTTCACACACCAGACGAGATGCTGAATCACTATCTCAACGGCTGGGCACTCTATCAGGTTCTAGCCTGCCGCCTGATGGGCCGGACTTCCCGCTATCAAAACGGCGGGGCCTTCGGTTTTCGTGATCAGCTTCAAGATGTCTGTGCGACCCTCCTGCAAACGGGGGAGTATGCCAAGACTCAGATTCTGCGGGCCTGTGCCCACCAATACCGAGAGGGCGATGTCCAGCACTGGTGGCATGAAGACCAGGATGGCCGCTCAAAGGGGGTCCGTACCCGCATCAGTGATGACCTGCTCTGGCTGCCCTACACCCTCTGTGCCTATCTGGAGCAGCGGGGTGACTGGACCATTTTACGGGAAGAGACCCCTTACCTGTGTTCCCCCATCCTGGGGGATGAGGAAGTTGAGCGGTATGAACAGCCCACCAGCTCTGAAGAGACAGACAGTGTCTATCGCCATGCGGTTTTGGCCGTAGAGCAGGCCTTGACACGGGGAACCGGTATCCACGGCCTGTCCCTGATGGGAACAGGGGATTGGAACGACGGCATGAACCGAGTTGGCATAGAGGGGCGCGGTGAATCTGTATGGCTTACTTGGTTTACAGCAGCTGTACTGGAGTCTTTTGCGCCAATCTGTGCGCGAATGGGGGAGCCGGATCGGGCCGAGAAATACCGTCAGACGTCTGCCGCGCTGGCCCAAGCCGCCGGGGATGCCTGGGACGGCAGTTGGTTCCTGCGCGGCTACTATGACGATGGGACCCCGCTTGGCACGAGTGGCGCTGCCGCCTGTACGCTGGACTCCATTGCCCAAAGCTGGGCCGTCCTGGCGCCAGGGGATCACCGTGACAAGGCTGTTCAGGGGGTACAGGCTGCTCTGGACCGACTGTTTGACCGGGAAGCGGGTCTGATAAAGCTCTTCACACCTGCCTTTGACGGCGGGGAGCAGGACCCAGGCTATATTGGCGGTTACGTTCCCGGTGTCCGAGAGAACGGCGGGCAGTACACCCATGCGGCAGTTTGGCTTGCACTGGCCTGCCTGCGCCTCGGAATGGCTGAGGAGGGGTATGATATACTCCGAACCCTTCTTCCGGCCCACCATGACACTGGGATTTTTAAAACGGAGCCTTTTGTCCTGGCTGCAGATGTCTATTCTAATCCCGCCCATCTGGGCCGGGGGGGCTGGAGCTGGTACACCGGGGCGGCTGGCTGGTATTACCGCACCGCAACAGAGGTGCTTTTGGGGTTCCAACTTCGGGAGAACAGGCTTTTTATCGAACCTGTCCTTCCAGAGCACTGGTCAGGGTACACTGCCGTTTGGCGGACTGAAAAAGCTACCTGTCAGTTCTCAGTCAGGCGTGGAGAGGAGAAAGGGACCTATTTGGACGGATGTGCCATCCAGACAGGGATCGACATGAACCAGATGGAGGGCGAGCATATGGTAGAAGTAGTCCTGTAAACTTGAAATTTTCTTCGTCTCAGGAAGAGGACAGAGAAAAGCCAGCTAATTTTGTTTTTTAGGGTGTCAAACCGGGAAAAATGTTGTATAATACAAGCTGCCGCACTGGTCGGAAGCCGATGGTACCTGCCGGTACGGCCTGGCCGCCGATCAGGAGGCCTGCAATTTCCACTAGGAAAGGAATGGTGGCTGATGGCCAATGTCACCCGTATGGAGCTGTTTTCCGGCGTCCATCTGACGGCGGTGCATACAAAAAAGTTTAAATCCAGCCTGATTGGGGTGGAGCTGCTTACTCCTATCCGTGCAGAAACCGCCTCGGCAAATGCGCTTGTCCCTATGGTCCTGCGCCGCGGGACCAAGCGTTGTCCCGATATGGAGTCCCTGTCAACTGCATTGGACGATCTCTATGGTGGATGGATTGAGCCGGCGGTACGCAAAAAGGGAGAGACCCAATGCATCGGTTTTACGGGCAGCTTTTTAGATGACGCCTATACTATGGATGGAAGCCAGATCTTGGAGCCAGCAGCTATGCTGTTTGGAGAACTGCTGCTCCATCCGGCACAGGCAGGGGAGGGGTTCGTCCCAGCCTATGTAGAGGGAGAGCGAGGCAACCTCATTGACCGCATTCGAGCGCAGATCAACGAAAAACGCCAGTACGCTCTGAACCGTGTTACCGCTGAGATGTGCAGTGGAGAACCCTTTGGTGTGGATAAATTGGGCAGCGAGGCCCAGGCTGCTGCACTGGACGGCAGGGCGCTCTGGGACCGGTATCAGGCCCTTCTGTCACAGGCTGCTATTGAGATCTATTTCTGCGGTTCAGCTGCGCCGGAACGAGTAAAAAAGGCGTTTCTATCTGCGCTGGAAGGCCTGCCTAAAACTGAGGCCCGGTTCCAGCCCTCTCCCTGTACGCAGAAAGCTGCCTCGGTCCCTCCCAAGCTTGTAGAGGAGGCTCTGGATGTGACCCAGGGGAAACTCACGATGGGCCTGCGGACCGACGGGATTACTGTACAGGATCCCGAATATCCTGCCCTGGCGCTGTGTACTGCGGTCTTTGGCGGGACGACAACCTCTAAGCTCTTCCTCAACGTGCGGGAGCGGCTCTCCCTGTGCTACTACGCCAGCGCCCAGCTGGAAAAGCTTAAAGGTGTCATGCTGGTCTCCTCCGGTGTGGAGTTTGACAAAGTAGAGGAGGCCAAGGCGGAGATTTTGGCTCAGCTGGAGCACTGCAAGCGTGGGCAGATAGAAGACTGGGAGCTGGAGGGTGCGCGCCGTTCCTTGGTTAGTACCTTATATACCACATTAGATTCTCAGAGCCGCCTTGAGGACTATTGGCTGGCCCAGATAGTAGCCGGATTGGCCGAGACACCGGAGGCGCTGGCCGCACGGATAGAGGGGGTCACAAAAGAGCAGGTGATTGCGGCAGCCCAACGCCTGTCTCTGGATACTGTTTACTTCCTGAAAGGCAAGGAGGATTAGGCCCATGGCAAATATGGTAAGCAAGGAATACGCCCGGCTTGGGGAACGGCTCTGGCACGGACAGCTGGAGAACGGCCTGCACATCTATGTAGATGAAAAGCGCCAGTTCCAAAAGTGCTACGCCTTTTTTGCCACCTGTTACGGCGGGATGGACATGCGGTTTCAGCTCGATGGGGCCTGGCACGATACACCAGCTGGCGTGGCGCACTTTTTGGAACACAAGATGTTTGACACGCAGGATGGAAATGCACTCCAGGACCTGGCGCAAAACGGCGCCAGCCCTAATGCCTTTACCAGCTCTGCTATCACGGGGTATTACTTTGAGAGTACGGAAAAATTCTATGAAAACTTAAAAATCCTTCTGTCCTTTGTCTCTATTCCCTGGTTTACCCAGGAGAGTGTGGACAAGGAGCAGGGTATCATCGGTCAGGAGATCCAGATGATCGAGGACGATCCCTCTCACCAGGTTTTCTATGCCATGCTGGATGGGCTCTACGATCATCACCCCCTCAAGGTCTCGGTGGCGGGAACGCGGGAATCCATCTCCCACATTACGGCAGATACCCTCTACGCCTGCCATAAGGCATTTTATAATCCTTCTAATATGGTTCTGTGCGTAGCCGGGGATGTGGATCCGGAGCGGATTTATGCCTTGGCCAAGGAGATCCTGACGCAGGCTCCCAACGGCAAGATAGAACGGGACTACGGCGCCCCAGAGATGCCCACGGCAGTTCACAGCGGAAAAACCCTATCCATGGAGGTATCTACCCCCATTTTTCAGCTTGGATTTAAGGCGGATCCAGCCTCAAAAGGCCCGTCGCGTCTGCGGCAGGAGCTGGTAAGTGAGCTGGCCTGCGAGGTTCTGATGGGGGCTTCCAGTCCACTCTATGCACGGCTCTATAGTGAGGGCCTGATCAACAAGAGCTTTGGCAGCGGCTATGAGGCCTATCCCGCCTGTGCCCTCTTCCTGGCCTGTGGAGAGAGCCGAGATCCAGAGGCTGTCCGCGATGCTGTTCTCGCAGAGGCAGAGCGTTTAGGCAGGGAAGGGGTAGATGATGCATTCTTCCAGCGGCAGAAAAAGGCGATCTACGGAAACCGGGTACGGCAGTTAAACTCCTTTGAATTTGTCTGTATCGGTTTGGCCCAGTCCCATTTTGATGGGGTAGATATGCTGGACTTCCCAGCGGTGTTTGACACCATCCATGCCGAGGATGTCACCGCCTGTATCCGCACTATATTTACACCCCAGCGTGCCTCCCTGGCCGTTGTTCGCCCCAAGGGTGAGATGTAATGCGTTCCGTTTCCTTTCCAGGGCTGGGCGGCCTGGAGATTTCGCTTAACCGGGTTGCGTTCCATCTGGGGAGCTGGCCCATCTACTGGTATGGTGTTATCATTGCCACCGGATTCCTGTTGGCTGTCTTCTATTGCAGCCGTAAATCTGTACAATTCGGCATCCGGCAGGACGATCTGATTGACGCGCTCTTCTTTGCCGTGCCGCTGTCAGTGATCGGGGCACGGCTGTACTACATCGTGTTTTATCTGGATCTGTACCGGACAGCGGACGGTGGGCTGGATTTTGTACAAATGGTGCGCATCTGGGACGGCGGACTCGCTATTTATGGCGCTGTGATTGCGGCCATCCTGACCGTCCTTGTCTTTTGCAGATGGAAAAAAATCAGCTTTCTGGCTTTTGCAGATCTGGGCGTCTTCGGTCTGCTGATTGGCCAGTGTATCGGGCGCTGGGGCAATTTTGTCAACATCGAGGCCTACGGCGGCCCCACCACGCTGCCCTGGCGGATGGGGATCTACGAATTTGTAAATGGCACTTATCAGTATGTCGAGGTCCATCCTACCTTTTTCTATGAATCTCTGTGGAATCTGGCCGGATTTTTCCTTCTGGCTTGGGCAGTCAAACAGGGACGCAAATTCGATGGGCAGATCTTTTTGAGCTATCTGGCTTGGTATGGGTTTGGGCGCGGTCTCATTGAGGGCCTGCGTTCTGACAGTCTCTATCTCTTTGGTACAGGGATCCGTGTCTCTCAGGCGCTGGGCTTTCTCTCCTCTCTTGCGGCCTTAGTCCTGCTGTTCTGGAACTTCTCCCATATCAAACGGCATCCAAAAACCCTCTGGGTGGAACAAGCTGCGCAGAAGTCCCTGCCGCCTGAAACACAGGACGAACAAAATCAGGCCCCTTCAGAGGGGGCGGGACCCATGCAGTCTAAGGGTGAATCCAGCGCGGAAGAAGAAAGATAAGTTGAATAATGTAAGAAACGGTCTCATTCCTGGAGGAGTGAGACCGTTTTGTGCTTTGCTGGTCTCTTTTTTCTCGTCATAAACATGGACAACCGTTCATAGGATATTCCAACAACAAAAGAGGAGCGTGAGGTTATGAGAAACAATTCAGACCAGCTGGCAATCCAGCGGTTTATGCAGGCGGCAGCTCTTTTACCCCCCCGACAGCGACATGCTTTGGCCGCATTCAGTGAGATAGACAAAGCTCGCGCCGAGGAGTTCCGCCTGCGTATGGGACAACCACTCACAGTATTGCTCCCCAGAGGAGAGGTTCCGGTTCCCGGCTGTCCAGAACCCATTCAAGGAGAGGACCTATCCGCAGTATTTGAAATCGCCACACAGGCATCAGCCCATACGGTGTTGGATCGCGTGTGCAACGGTTTTATCACCGTACAGGGGGGACATCGGATCGGGCTGTGCGGAGCGGCTGTGGTACAGGAGGGGAGTATTACCAACCTCCGCCAGCTCTCCTCTCTGGCCATCCGAATTGCCAGGGAAATTTCAGGGGCGGCAGAGCAGGTTCTGCCCGCCTTAACCGTGGGAGGCGGACTGCGCAGTACCTTGATTCTCTCCCCGCCAGGCGGTGGTAAGACGACACTGCTCCGGGATCTGATCCGGCGGATCTCTGCTGGAATTGGAACCATGCCCCTGCGGGTAGGGGTGGCTGATGAGCGTGGAGAGCTGTGTGCATTATACCATGGTGTCCCTCAGATGGAGGTTGGGCCTCTCACAGACGTCATGGATGGCTGCCCCAAAGAGGAGGGATTGATGATGCTGCTGCGGGGAATGAATCCCCAGGTTCTGGCTGCCGATGAGATCACCGCACCTGGAGATATTGCCGCCCTGGAGACGGCGGCCAACTGCGGCGTCATCCTGTTGGCCACTGCCCACGCACGCAGCCTGGAGGATTTGGGTACCCGACCCCTTTACCAGCGTTTATTATCCCTAAAGCTCTTTCAGCGGGCGGTCTTGATAGAACGTGAACAGGGAATCCGTCAATTCCATATTTTTTCTCTGGAGAAACCCCTATGCTGAAGATACTTGGCGCTGTTCTTCTCACCAGTGGTGCTGCGGCCTTTGGCTTTTCTGCCGCGGGACATTTAAACCGCCGTGTGAACAGCCTGCGGGCCATACTTGGTGCATTGGCACTAATGGACAGGGAGCTTTCCTTCCGGCTGACTCCTACGCCAGAACTGCTGGCCCTACTGGCCAAGCGGGCACAGGCGCCCGCCTGCCATTTTTTCGCCCGCTGCACATCCGGACTTGATCACCTTGGAGAACAGAGCTTGTGCCAGATCTGGCATACAGCGCTGGTATCCTATCCGATGGATCTGAGCAGCGAAGACTGTTGTACGCTGGAAGAGCTGGGGGAGGTCTTAGGGCGCTATGATGGACCAGGTCAGCGGGCG
Source organism: Oscillospiraceae bacterium (assembly GCA_022792555.1). Classification (GTDB taxonomy): domain Bacteria; phylum Bacillota; class Clostridia; order Oscillospirales; family Oscillospiraceae; genus JAAWBF01. The sequence continues at coordinate 50,432 of JAAWBF010000183.1, read as the reverse complement.
GCATTGGCGGAAATCCATACCAGACTCAACCACAGCCTAGCCAATGCGGAGGAGGAGAGGGGCCGTATGGGGCGGGTTTATGGTGCGCTTGGGCTGACTATCGGCAGCTTTTTGGCCGTATTGCTCTTATAGCCTCCAATGTTCGGAGAAGGGAAGCAGATACAGATGGATATTGATCTGATCTTTAGAATTGCGGCCATTGGGATCTTGGTCTCGGTGCTCAACCAGGTATTGTCCCGTTCAGGGCGGGAGGAGCAGGCGACTATGACAACCTTGGCTGGCCTTGTGGTCGTGTTAATGATGGTGGTCCAGAAAATCAGCGACCTGTTCCAATTGGTCAAAACTCTCTTTGGATTGTAATGCGCCATGGAAGAGATTTTAAAGGTGTCTGCAATCGCGGTAACAGCGGCGCTCTGCGCCATGATCCTCCAAAAAAACGCACAGGAATTGGGCCTCGTTCTGGCCCTAGCCGCAGGAATTCTTATCCTAGGCTTTGCGCTCCACGCGTCGGAGGGTGTTTTAAGCCTGATGGACGCCTTAGGAGAGACAGCCGGTATGGTTCCAGCAGTTTTGTCTCCCGTCGTCAAAACGGTTGGAATCGCGGTTGTCACTCGTATTACCGCCGAGATCTGCCGGGATGCCAAAGAGGGGGGGATCGCTGCCTTCGTTGAGACCGCCGGGGCCGCCTTGGCGCTGTTTGTCGCTCTGCCGCTGATGGAGGCAGTTTTGGAGACCATCACCGGGCTGATATAAGACGTGTAGACGTGTAAAGGAAGGAGACCCTATGCGTATCAATTGGACTTGCTTTCCGTCTCTGTTGCTGACTGCGGCTGTTTTAATTGGACCGGCTGCCGCCGCTGGAGAGGAAATCCTATCTGCCCAGGCCGATGCCCTGGAACTGGACAGGCTGCAGGCGGCGGCAGACCGCTATCTGGATGGCAGCGGACCAACCCAGGAGATGGACTGGGATCAGGGACTCCAGACAATTCTGGATGCCGGACGCGCCCAGGCACCGGCGGCGCTGCAAAAGGCGGTACACAGCGGGGTACTCTTGCTGGTCATCGTCCTGTTGTGTGGGGTGGCTGATGGGCTCCAGAGCGGATTTGGAGGTGGAAAAATACCGGACACTGTTGCAGTAGCCGGATCGCTGGCTATCACCGCTGTAGCCGCTGCCGATGTTCATGCCCTAGTTGGTCTGGGCAGAGGAGCGCTGGAGGGGATGGATGGGTTTTCTAAAGTACTTCTCCCGGTTGTGACTGCGGCCTGTACTGCCACAGGCTCCCCCTCCAGTGCGGCGGCTCGCCAGCTCGCTACAGTTCTGTTTTCTAATCTGTTGATGTCTCTCATCAACTGCCTGCTGCTCCCTCTGGTGTATGCCTATGTGGCCTCAAGCTTGGCCTATGCCGCTTTAGGCAATGAGGGACTCAAGCGGATTGGGAATCTGCTCAAATGGATTGTCACCTCGGCTTTGACCGGGGTACTCCTCCTCTTTGTAGGTTATTTGACGGTCAGCGGGGTGATTGCAGGTTCTGCGGATGCCGCCGCTGTCAAGACTGCCAAGCTCACCATTTCGGGGATGGTGCCTGTAGTAGGTGGCATCCTGTCGGACGCGGCAGAGGCGGTCTTGGCGGGAGCCGGATTGCTCAAAAATATGGTAGGGATCTTCGGTATGTTGGTGATTCTCTTTCTGTGTATTGCGCCATTCCTCCAGCTTGGGATCCACTATCTGACCTATAAAGTGACAGCTGCACTGACGGCCACGGTAGCTGATGGACGGATCGCCGGACTGATCGATGCCATTGGAGGGGCCTTTGGCCTGATCTTAGGGATGACAGGGGCCGGAGCGTTGCTGCTGTTGGTCTCCCTGGTTGTCTCTCTCTCTGTGGTGACGCCATGATAGCGCTCATCAAGGAATGGTTGGTTGGGATTACCTGCGCAGCCATGTTTGTGGCTTTGGCAGGGGCGCTGATGCCGGAGGGACCGGTCCGCAAAATTGGGCGTTTAACCAGCGGGCTAGTACTCCTGTTGGCGGTGGTACAGCCAGTGCTCCAGCTTGACAGCGGGATATTGGCCCGCTCATTCCTCTCTTATCAGGCGGTATGGCAGGAGGAAGCACTCCCACTGGAGGATACTAATCTCACCCTTATGAAAGAACTCATAGAGGAGCAGACAGGCGCATATATTTTGGACAAGGCGGCTTCCTTTGGGATTGAGTGCCAGGTTGAGGTGACAGCTCAGGACGGTGGGGAGGGATACTATCCCATTCCGACATCTGTTGTCATCCACGGCAATCTGACCGACTACCAGCGGACTGTACTGACCCGGCAGTTGGAGGCCGATCTTGCTCTGCCGGCCGATCAGCAACATTACCTGGAGGATGCAGAATGAAAAATCTATCCAATTGGCAGGCACAGCTTGGTAGACTGGGGACTGTGGTAGGGAAGTACAAATATGTCTGTCTTGTGATATTAGCTGGTGTACTCCTCCTCCTGCTCCCTGACAAAGCGCGTCTGGAAACGAAACAAACTCAGGCAGAATTGCCAGAGGACAGCTGTAGCGTGGAGGAGATGGAGCAAAAACTCGAACATGCCCTCTCTCAAATTGAAGGAGCTGGACAGGTGACAGTTGTTCTGACCGTCAAGGGAGGTAGCCGCCGAGTTTTGGCCCAGGACAGCGCGATCTCCCAGACGGAGGAACATAAGGACAGTACTTGGAACACGGTGGTTATTTCAGAGGGATCAGGCCGAGAATCCACTGTCTTGCTCCAACAGCTTTCGCCCGAATTTCGGGGCGCACTGGTGGTATGCTCTGGGGGAGGAGATCCCACAGTCCGGCTCAAGGTAGTGGAGGCGGTAGCCGCATTGACTGGATTGGGATCCGATCGGATCTCTGTGTGCAAGGGTACTTAATCGCTTCATGAACGCAAAAAAGAATTGCTCAATAACGACTCAAAAAAACGTATCATTTAGAAAGGATGGATTTTGGTATGAAGCTATGGAAACGCAATATGGTGGTAGCCGCAATTGTCCTGTTTGTCTGTGCGGCGGTGTACCTCAACTGGTCGTATACGAAGGACGCCGCAGACACGGGAAAAGTGCTGGGTCAGGCGACCCAAGTAGGAGCCCAAAGCTCGGATCCTCTACTCAACGCACCCACCAATACACCGGCTACACCCACAGACAGTACCAGCGGAGCCGGCATTTCTCCAGCTGGAAGCGCCCAGCCCTCTGTTTCAGAGCAGGAACAACTCCAAAGCGGGTATTTTGACTCCGCCCGTCTTAATCGTCAGCAGGCTCGCGATGGTGCTCTTTCCATCCTCCAACAGACAGTAGGAAATGCAGATGCCGATCAAACGATGAAAGATCAGGCCGGTGCTGCTATTCAGACTCTGGCCAACTATACCGTATCTGAGGCACAAATCGAAAACCTCGTCACTGCCAAGGGTTATGCAGACTGTGTGGCCTTTATCGGTGATGACAGCGTCAGTGTTGTGGTGGCTGCTACGGAAACTGGGCTAACTGATGCAGATATCGCCAAGATCACCGAGATTGTCACCGGAGAGACCGGGCTGGAGGCCGGCCAAATCAAAATTATTGAGGCCGATCCCTGATAAAACAGGCCACCCTTTACGATCTAAGATCTGGATCGCTAGGGGTGGCCTTGTTTTCTAATAAAGGAGCTTTTTGCTTGTAATTTCTAGAATTTTACAGAAAAAATTCCTTGACAAAGATAGATGACCATGCTATAGTTAAGGAAATTGAATCAAGATCTTCAGGGCAGGGTGTGAGTCCCTACCGGTGGTATAGCCCACGCGCCATAAGGCATGATTCGGTGAAATTCCGAAGCCGACCGTATAGTCGGGATGAGAGAAGATTGCAACGGATAGGAATTGTGATGAACTGTGGCCCTGGAATGACGTTGTCATTTCAGGGCTTTTTGGTTGATTGTAGTTCTTTCTCTGCTGTGTCAGCGCCCTGAATCTGACTTGGTTCAGGGTGTTTTTGTCTGTTCTGAATTATAGGTGGGGCAGACGGAGCGGAAATGCGAGGTTGAACAGGATGTTTACAGGAATTGTTGAGGAGGTCGGCGAGATCGCAGCGGTGAAGCGCGGTCCTCATTCCTCGGCACTCACTATCAGCGGAACGTTGATTTTTTCTGATTTAAAGCTGGGAGACAGCGTGGCCGTGAATGGCGTCTGCCTGACCGTCACCGGGATTCATGGTGGTCAATTTACTGCCGATGTCATGCATGAAACACTGGACCGTTCCTCTTTAGAAAACATTCGTCCAGGCACCAAGGTCAACCTGGAACGGGCCATGGCGGCAGACGGGCGGTTCGGCGGGCATATTGTATCCGGCCATATCGACGGTACGGGAGAGATCACGGCAGTGAAGGAGGACGATAACGCAGTCTGGTATACCATCAAGGCTGGGGCCCCACTGATGAAGTATATTGTGGAAAAGGGATCTATCACCATTGACGGTATCAGCTTAACGGTGGCTAAAGTCGTATCAGATCGTTTTCAGGTCTCCGTAATCCCCCACACAGCCAAGGTCACAAGCTTGGGCGGGAAACGCCCTGGAGATATCGTGAATCTGGAAAATGACATCATTGGAAAGTATGTGGAGCGGCTGCTCCAGCCGGAGTCCACGGCCAAGCCGGCAGGCGGCCTGACCAGAGAATTTTTAATCCAGTACGGATTTTAGGAGGTTCCGCCCTATGTTTTCATTTCACACTATTAAGGATGCCCTGGAGGCATTGCGGCAGGGTAAAATTATCCTTGTCACGGACGACCCAGACCGGGAGAATGAGGGCGATTTCATCTGCGCCGCCCAGTTTGCCACCACGGAGAATGTCAATTTTATGGCCATCCATGGAAAGGGCTTAATCTGTATGCCTATGGCGGAGGAGTTTGTCAAAAAGCTCCAGGTTCCCCAGATGGTCTCCCAAAATACAGACAACCATGAGACCGCCTTTACCGTCTCAATTGACCATGTCGATACCACAACCGGCATTTCCGCAGCAGAGCGCTCCATTACCGCGATGAAATGTGTAGAGGATGGTGTCAAGCCGGAGGACTTTCGCCGTCCCGGCCATATGTTTCCTCTGCTGGCCAAGCGAAACGGCGTTTTGGAGCGCAACGGCCACACCGAGGCGACGGTAGACCTTATGCGTCTGGCCGGACTCAAAGCCTGCGGGCTATGCTGTGAGATCATGCGGGAAGACGGAACTATGATGCGTACTCCAGAGTTAATTGAGCTGGCCCAGAAATTTGGCCTTGTGTTTATCACCATCAAGGATCTCCAGGAATACCGGAAGAAGTATGACCGGCTGGTAGAACCGGTAGCCGCTACGAAAATGCCCACTAAGTACGGTGACTTCATGGCCCATGGATATGTAAGCCTGCTAGATGGGACCCACCATGTCGCCCTGGTCAAGGGCGAGATTGGAGATGGACAGAATCTGCTGTGCCGGGTTCATTCTGAGTGTCTGACTGGGGATGCCTTTGGATCCCTGCGCTGTGACAGCGGTGCACAGCTCGCCTCCGCCCTGACTCAGATCAACCAGGAGGGCAGAGGAGTCCTCCTCTATATGCGGCAGGAGGGCCGAGGGCTTGGTTTAATCAATGAGCTACGGGCCTATGAATTGCAGGATAAGGGGATGGATACCATAGAGGCTGACCGCGCCTTAGGTTTTGAGGGAGACCAGCGGGAATACTTTATCGGCGCGCAGATCCTGCGTGACCTTGGGGTCAAAACCATGCGTCTGCTGACCAATAACGCTGACAAGGTCTATCAGCTCTCTGACTTTGGCATGGAGATTGTGGAACACATCCCAATTTAATAAATAGGAGGAATATTACGATGAAAACCTTTGAAGGAAAACTGATCCCCAATCAAATTCGGATTGGTATTGTTGTCACCCGGTTTAATGAGTTCATCTCGTCCAAACTGCTTGACGGCGCTATGGACGGACTACTGCGCCATGATGTCAAGGAGGAGAATATCTCTGTAGCCTGGGTTCCCGGCGCCTTTGAAATACCGCTGATCGCCTCCAAGATGGCCAAGAGCGGCAAATATGACGCAATCATCTGCTTGGGCGCGGTCATCCGTGGCAGTACCAGCCACTATGACTATGTGTGCAATGAGGTCTCCAAAGGGATCGCACAGGTCGCCCTACACAGCGATCTCCCCGTCCTCTTTGGTGTGCTGACCACTGAAAACATTGAGCAGGCCATTGAGCGCGCCGGGACCAAGGCAGGCAACAAGGGCTATGACTGTGCCCTCAGTGCCATTGAGATGGTCAATCTGATCCGGGAGATTGAGGCTTAATCCTTTTTTGAAAGAGAAAGGTTCAAAAAGACGGCGGAGAGAAATTTGTGTTCTCTCCGCCGTCTTTGGTTACTTGGTGGTCTTTAGACGGGTCCATTCGCTGTCATACAGCATCAGAATATTTTCGGGCAGATTGGTAAAGGTCTCACAGCCTGCCAAAACTTCAGCACTGGGATAGGCCACAGGATTGTTTTTAATTTCGTCGGGCAGGGCCTCCTTGACACTCAGCAGGGGAGTGGAATAGCCGATCTCGGTGCAGTTTTTTATCCCAACTTCAGTAGAGCACATAAAATTGATAAAGGTCTCTGCATTTCCCTTATTTTGGGCCCCCTTTGGAATACACATTGCATCTACAAAGAGGTTAGAGCCCTCTTTCGGTAGACAGAAGGCGAGGGCAGGGTTATTCTCTACCATCGTGATATAGTCGCCTGCGTAGTAGGGACCTACGGCGGCCTCTCCGCCCTCTAATTTATCGAAGATCTGATCCATGACATAGGATTGGACCAGGGGCTTTTCCTCTACCAGCAGATCTACCGCCTGGGTAATCTGGGTCTCATCTGTGGTGTTGTAGGAGTAACCCAGAGATTTGAGAGCAATTCCAATGGCGTCTCTGGAGTTGTCGAACATCAGGATCTGCCCGGCATAATCGGGGTCGAAGAGAATGTCCCAGCTGTCTACAGGACTGGATACCTTTTCCGTGTTATAGATGATCCCCACCGTGCCCCACATATAGGGGACGCTGTAGGCGTTGGTGGGATCGTACTCTGGATTCTTCAGGGCCGGATCGATGTCCTCAAAGTTTGGAATCTGGTCAAAATCCAGAGGTTCCAGCATGTCCTCTTCGATCATCCGAGAGATCATATAGTCTGAGGGAATGATCACATCATAGCTGCTGCCGCCCGAACTGAGCAGGGAGTACATAGATTCGTTGTTGTCAAAGGTCTGGTAATTGACTTGAATTCCCGTCTGAGCTTCGAAGTCCTCCAGCACCGACATATCAATGTACTCACCCCAGTTGTAGACATTGACTACATTTTTGCTGCCGCCGCAGCCGGGGAGGGCGGCAGCCAGCAGGGCCGCCGTCAGGAAAACAGCCAGAGTTCTTTTCAATTTCTTTCGTTTGCCCCTTTCAGAGTAAAAATTGGATGGGTTCTACCGGTATCCGGTGAGTGCCCTATAACAAGCTCTTGCCGTACATACGTCAGAGCATGTTATCAGTGTTTTGCGTGGGCTAACTTTTTCGCTACAGCGCGCTCCTGCTGAATCTGTCTCAAATTGATAATGAGCAGGAGAGAGAGGACTACAAGAAACATCAGGGTAGATAAGGCGTTGATCTCCGGTGAGACCTTTCTACGGGTCATAGAGTAGATGACCATGGCCAAGGTTGAGGTCTGACCGGCTGTAAAGTAACTGATGACAAAGTCGTCTATCGACATGGTAAAGGCGATCATCAGGCCGTTAATCACCCCAGGCGCGATCTCAGGGAACACCACCCGATGGAACGCATATAGACCTGTCGCCCCAAGATCCTGGGCGGCCTCATAGATGTTAGGGTCCAGCTGCCGCAACTTGGGCAGTACCGAGAGAATGACATAGGGGATATCAAAGGTAATATGGGCTAGCAGGAGTGTCCCAAAACCCAATCTAAAATTTAAGTTCAAAACCCGGCCTGCGAAGACAAATAACAGCATTAATGACACACCCGTGATGATATCCGCGTTTGTCATAGGAATATTATTGATTGCCAAACAGATTCCCCGTGGACGGCGCTTCATGCTAAAAAAGCCAATAGCCGCAGCAGTGCCCGCTATGGTCGCAATTACAGCGGCCAAAACGGAAACCAAGAGCGTTGTTTGAAGTGCGTCCATGATTTCTGCATTTCGCAGCAGATCCCGATACCATTGCAGGGAAAAACCGCTCCAAACCGTCCGGCTTTTGGTGGAGTTGAAAGAAAAAGCGATGAGCACAAAGATAGGCGCATAGAGAAAGAGGTATACAAGCGCGATAAAAATACGGGAGAGGAATCCATTTTGTCTCATAGCACCACCGCCTCCTCTCCGCCGCTGCCAAAGCGATTCATGATGGATATGCACACCAGCACGATCACCATCATCACAAGGGATATAGCAGATCCAAGATTTGGATTATAGGTGTTGCCAGAGAACTGCATCTGGATCAGATCACCCAGAAGCATTGTCTTTCCGCCTCCCAGCAGACCGGAGATGACAAAGGTGGACACCGATGGAATAAAGACCATGGTCACACCGGACAATACACCTGGAAGAGAGAGTGGAAAGATGATCCGCCGAAAGACCACCGTGCTGTCCGCCCCCAAGTCCTGGGCCGCCTCTATGACACGATGGTCAATTTTATCAATCACAGAGAAAATGGGAAGGACCATAAAGGGGAGAAAATTGTAGACCATGCCCAGGATGACCGCCCCTGGCGTGTTGATCATATGGAAAAATTCGATGGGCTCATAGGGCTGGTTTAGCAGTCCCGCCATACTGCTGCCGATGACATTGACCAGGTCAATCAAATGGATCGCCTGAAACAGGCGGTTCAGCAAGCCGGTGTCCTCCAGCAGAGACATCCAGGAGTAGGTGCGCAGCAGAAAGTTCATCCACATGGGCAGCATGATCAGCATCATGGCCATCCCTTTGAGGGCGGCGTTCTCCCGGCTGAGAAAGTAAGCCAGAGGATATCCGATGAAAATACAAGCCATGGTGGCCACAAGAGCGAGCAAAAAAGAATCTCCAAAAACCCCCACATACTGGTTCATGGTAGAGAAGTTCTCCAGAGTAAATCCACCGTTCCGGCCTGTAAAGGCGAAGATAACCACCAGAATCAGCGGGGCTACCACAAAAATTGCCATCCAGATAATATAGGGGATACCCAACAGCTTATTCTTCATCGCCGCTGTCCTCCGCAGACTCACTCAACTCGTCATATTCCGCGCTGTAAGAGCTATAGTCCCCAAACATACCGGAATACCGGCTCTTTTTCATGATGTGAAAGCCATCTGGATCGATCTTCACTCCAATTTTTGCGCCGACGGGTGAGTAGTCCGTGGTCTGAATCAGCCACTTGAAGCCTCTAAAGTCCACAATGGTATCGTAGTGTACGCCTTTAAATGTGACCTCTGTCACCACGCCAGTGAGCTGTCCCTGCTCCACCGGGACAATGTCGATATCCTCCGGGCGGATCACCACATCTACAGGCTCGTTGGGAGAGAAGCCGCTGTCCAGACATGGGAAACGTTTGCCATACATGCCAACGACACCGTCGGCGTGCATAATCCCATCTATGATATTGCTCTCCCCGATAAAATCGGCTACAAAGGCATTTTTCGGCTCGTTATAGATATCCTGGGGAGTACCAATCTGCTGAATCCGGCCTTGATTCATGACCACAATGGTATCGCTCATAGAGAGCGCCTCCTCCTGGTCATGGGTGACATAGACAAAGGTAATTCCAACCTGCTGTTGAATCTTTTTCAGCTCAATCTGCATGTCTTTTCGCAGCTTGAGGTCCAAGGCCCCCAATGGCTCGTCCAGCAGGAGGACCTGAGGTCGGTTTACAATTGCTCTGGCAATGGCGACACGCTGCTGCTGGCCGCCGGAGAGGGAATCTACAGTCCGTTTTCCATAGCCCCCTAAGTTCACCAGTGTCAAGGCTTCCTCCACCCGCACTGTGAGTTCCTTTGGAGGGATCTTGGCAATCCGAAGGCCAAATGCCACATTCTCAAAGATGTTCATGTGGGTAAATAGTGCGTATTTTTGAAAGACAGTATTCACCTTTCGTTTATGGGGGGGGAGATCATTAATCCTCACGCCGTCAAAAAAGACATCCCCCGATGTGGGCTTTTGAAACCCACCAATGATCCTGAGCGTGGTTGTCTTACCGCACCCGCTGGGACCAAGCAGTGTAAGGAACTCTTTGTCGTTTATATAGAGATTGATGTGATCCAAGATCAAGTCATCGTCAAATTTCATGACACAATCCGACAAGCGGATAAGCTCTTTGGACATGTATCCTCCCCCGTTTCTTATGGCCTTTCGGCCACGAATGCTTTCCTCCCATCTGGAAGAAAAAATTATGTTGACAGATTCTAAGAAAAGGCGTACCCAACTGGCGGTTGGGTACGCCTTTTCAACGACTCAAATATATATGTTATCCGAAGAAAAGTCAATAAGAATCTACAAGATTTTGCGGAATTTGACTTTGGCGCCTTTTCCTTTCCAAAAACATACATTTATCCCGCACAACCTCCGGAAAATATTCCGCTGCAAAATCTACCTGCGCAACAGAAAAGGTCCTGTGATTCAAATACTCCAGCAGTCCAGCTTCCGTTGTAAATTGGAAGGAGAGCTTGTAAGAGTAGAGCGCCTGAAAGCTGCGTCCATAGGTCTTTTTGTCCCGCTCCCGGCCATATTTCCCGTCCCCAAGCAGTGGGTGACCTGTGGCAGCAAACTGCGCACGGATCTGGTGGGTACGCCCAGTCAGCAGCTCACACTCCACCAGAGACAGCCCATTTTTAACCGCCAGCGTTCGGTAGTGGGTGACAGCGGTCTTTCCGCCTGGAACTGGATGGCGGTAAACCTCCACCTGTTTTTTTGCTTCATCCTTGCGCAAAAAGCCCTCCAGCTTGCCATTTGGCGGAACCATCTGACCATGTATGACAGCCAGGTAGTATTTTTCAATTTCCCGATCCTTAATCTTTTGGTTTATCACCCGCAGGGTCTCGGCATTTTTGGCTGCAATTACAATACCGCCTGTGTTGCGGTCAATCCGGTTGCATAGTGCGGGTGTAAAGCTGTGCTCCCAGTAGGGGCTCCACTCCTTTTTTTGATAGAGATAGGCCTGAATGTGGGTAATGAGGGTGTTGACCCGCTCGTTTTCATCTGGATGGACCACCAGACCAGGGCGTTTATTGATCAGCAACAGGTTTTCATCCTCATAGACCAGATCCAGATGAGGCTTGAAAACCGAAAGAAAGGCGTTTTCCGGCGCAGGTGCGTCAAAAAATTCATCGTTAATATACAACTGTAGCACATCGCCGATCTGAAGACGCACATCCCGCTGAGAACCTTTTCCGTTGACCTTAACCCGCTTGCGACGGATATACTTTTGAGCCAACGGGGCAGGGAGGAGGGGCAATGATTTTGAAAGCCAACGGTCAAGCCTCTGTCCAGCGTCGTTCTTACCGATGGTAAATTCCCGCATCTCTGCTCATCTCCTGCTGTATGATAAGAACGCACGGGCTGTTACACAGCCCGTGCGGCGTAATTCTGTTCTAGAGCACCGTCCTGACACCAAGCCGGTCCTCTTCCTCCTCATCTTGATAGGCCTTGTCTAACATCCGATCTAGCAAGAGACGGACCGATTCTTGACTTACTGTACCGCCAGATTGAAACACCTGCTGTACAATCCCGGCCAAGTCTTCTCCGGTAAGAAAATCATCGCTGGTATTCTCCAGTTCAAAGGAGGGGACTGTAGTCTGGGAGAGCGGCTGTACCACTCCGCGAGAGACAGAAGGAGCTGTCGCAGTGATATCGCTTCCTGCATAGCCCAACACCTTATTGACATAATTCTGTGTCTCACGGTAGGGGGGGATGCCGCCGTATTTCTTTACTGCGCCGGGACCGGCGTTGTAGGCGGCCAGTGCCAGAGAAACATCGCCATCAAACTGATCCAGCATCTGCCGCAGGTATTTAGCCCCACCCATAATATTTTGAGCCGGATCAAAGGCGTTGTTTACCCCCAGCGCACGGGCAGTAGACGGCATTAGCTGCATAATTCCTTGGGCGCCGCAAGGAGAGACAATATCGGCGGTAAAGGCAGACTCGGCCTTGCCTACTGCTTTGAGTAGGTTTACAGGTACCTGATAAGCTTCCGCTGCGGCCTCAAAATAGCTGTCATAACCTGTCTCTCCACCGACATAAGTCGAGGCTAGAACTTGGGCAAAGCTGGGTCCGCTGTTTGCCGTCCTGGTTGCACCGGCAACAGAAACAGACAGACTACTCTCAAGTACCCTTAAATCCATTCCAATTTTCATATGACACATCGTTCCTATCCCTTGCCGCCATATCCACAGGCGGCGATCTCAGGTAATATTATAATCTGCCGGTGTGTTGAATGCAAGTCTTTCTTTTTCCAATTGCTTGTACTATACTACTTTTGAAAGGGCTTATCTGGCCCCCGCATTTAGGATCTTCTGTCATCTCGTCGAAAAAAGATTTGACAATTTAGAAATAGTCCGCTATAATGTTGCGCGTACTATTATAAGGAGGGTATCATGCGTTTTAATCTCAAGGACATCCTCCATGTACCAGGTGCATCCCGTTCCTTTTCCTTTGAGCTGGATCTCTCGGAGTTGGATTTTTACGGACAACACCCCTTCTCAAAGCCAGTACAGGTATCTGGACGCGTGCGAAATATGGCCGATGCTCTGCTGTTAGAGGGGGAAGCTGCTACCAGCTTAGAGCTTATCTGTGATCGCTGTCTGGAGCCTTACACCCAGGAGCTTCGCCTTCCGGTCGAAAGCCTGTTGGCCGAGACACTAGAGGATGAGGAGAATGAAGAGATTCTCCTGCTAGAGGACGGCGCAGTTGATTTGGATGAGGTGTTCACCAGCGCCCTTGTGCTTGGAATGGATAATAAGCATCTGTGTACGGAAGACTGCAAGGGACTCTGTTCAGGCTGCGGTGTCAATCTGAATTGGGAGACCTGCCGTTGTCAGAAAGAGATCGATCCACGTTTAGCCGCGCTTGCGCAGCTATTGGATAAAAAAGAGGATCTGTAACCAGCAAACCGAAAACTTTATGCCTGTCAATCTTGACGGCATTAACCTAAGGAGGTGTCATAGATGGCAGTCCCTAAGAGTAAAGTGTCCAAGCAGCGCCGGAACAAGCGGCGCAGCTCCGTGTGGAAGCTGGAGAATCCCAGCGTCACCACTTGCCCCAAGTGTGGTGCATTTCGGCTTCCTCATCGGATGTGTGCGTCCTGCATGAGCTACAACGGCCATGAGTTCAGCAAAGCTGAATCCACTGAGGCCGTGAAGTAATTTGGCCTGTAAAGGAGACTGTTGTGTCATAGATATGATGCGGCAGTCTTTCTTTTTGCCGGGAAAGAGGATATAATAGTAACAGCCGCTGTACGGCTGTGATTAAGAGCATATCCCAAAATTAGTTACACACATCTTGCTTGCACCTAATTTCGGGATAAGCTCTAAGAAGCGAGGCTGCATTTTGTGAGCATGACAGTAATCCGGTCGGTTGATCCGGGCAGTCCGGCCCAGCGGGCGGGGATCCACCCCGGTGAGACCTTGATCCAAGTCAATGGACACGCCATTACAGACGTTTTGGATTATAAATTTTATACCTACGATCCGCGGCTGGTCCTCACACTTTCTGATGGAGCAGAGCGGATCCGCACCGTTCAGCTTCGGAAGGCTGCAGGGGAGGGGCTGGGCCTCAATTTTGAGACCTATTTGATGGACAAGGCCCGCTCTTGTGCCAACCGCTGTATTTTCTGCTTTGTGGACCAGATGCCGCCCGGCTTGCGGGATACCTTATATTTTAAAGATGACGACGCCCGGCTCTCCTTCCTAATGGGGAATTATATCACCCTGACCAACCTCAGCGAACGAGAACTGCAGAGGATTGTAGACCTGCGCATTTCTCCCATCAATATCTCAGTCCACACGACCAAGCCGGTTCTGCGGGAACAGATGCTGGGCAACCGAAGAGCTGGGCAGTGCTTAGAGCAAATGCGCCGCTTTGCTGCGGCCGGAATTACCATGAACTGTCAAATTGTAGCATGTCCAAATCTCAATGACGGGGCGGAGCTGGACCACACCCTGACTGAGCTGTCCGATTTGTATCCAGGTGTAAACAGTATCTCTGTGGTTCCGGTTGGAATTACACGTTTCCGCGACAGCCTGTATCCTTTAGAGGCATATACCACAGAAAGCGCAGAGCAGGTCCTGATCCAGGTAGAACAGTTTTCTCAGCGATGTTTGGAACAGTTCGGAACGCGGCTGGTATGGTGTTCAGACGAATTTTATCTGAAAGCAGGCCGGAAACTGCCTTCAGAAGATTTTTATGAGTCCTTTACTCAATTAGAGAATGGAGTTGGCATGTTGACCCTGCTCCAGTCTGAATTTCAAGCAGCGCTGTCCTTTGAACAGTGTGACACGCCATCCCCCTTTTCCATCGCCACTGGAGTAGCTGCGGCGCCTCATTTGACAGCCCTGCTGGAGATGGCCAAGGGTGCTTACCCCAATCTACAGGGAGAGGTCTATCCAATTGTCAATCACTTTTTTGGTGAGACCATTGATGTAGCTGGGCTGATCACGGGGCATGATCTCATACAGCAGCTTGAAGGTAAGCCGTTAGGTGAGCGTCTGCTGATCCCTACCAACATGCTGCGCCATCAGGAACACGTCTTTTTGGACGATGTAACGGTCGAACAGGTGGAAGAGGTATTAGGCGTCCCGCTTGTGCCAGTAGAGCAGGATGGTGGAGCACTGTTTGATGCCATTTTTGCACCTGATACAGATCTGATAGGAGAATCCTATGTCATGGTCTCGGAAGATAGCGCTGAGTACTATGACTACAATCCGCCAAGAAAACGGAAGGAGGGGAAACCATGAGGCCCTTAATCGCAATTGTAGGACGGCCCAACGTGGGCAAGTCTATGCTCTTTAACAAGCTGGTGGGGCAGCGCCTCTCCATTGTAGAGGACACCCCTGGTGTCACCAGGGACAGGATTTATGCGCAATGCGAATGGAATGGCCGTACCTTTGACATCGTGGATACCGGCGGCATTGAGCCTGGGACCGATGACGAGATTCTGAGTTTTATGCGCCAGCAGGCTGAGATCGCCATCCAAAATGCCACCGTAATTGTCTTCCTCTGTGACATCAAAACCGGCCTGACTGCCTCCGATCAGGAGGTTGCCAGTATGCTGCTACGTGCCAGAAAACCTGTTGTGCTGGCCGTCAATAAGATGGATCAGGTAGGGATGACAAACCCAGATATCTATGAGTTTTACAACCTCGGTTTAGGCGATCCTATCGCAGTCTCCGCCGTCCACGGTCACGGCACAGGTGATCTGCTGGATGCCTGCCTGGAGCATTTCCCGCCGGAAGGGGGAGAGGAAATCGATGACAGCATAATTAAGGTGGCAGTAATCGGTAAGCCAAATGTAGGGAAGTCCTCTCTAGTTAACAGGATCTTAGGAGAAGAGCGGGTGATTGTCTCCAACATGGCTGGAACGACCCGGGACGCGGTAGACAGTTATTTTGAGCATTCAACTGGGACTTATTGCTTTATTGACACCGCTGGAATGCGTAAAAAATCCAAGATAGATGACCGCATTGAGAAATTCTCCGTCCTTCGTGCCACCATGGCAATTGAGCGCTCCGATGTATGTTTTATTTTAATCGACGCCAACGAGGGTGTGACAGAGCAAGACACGAAAGTAGCAGGTCTGGCTCACGAGTCTGGAAAAGCCTGTATCATTGTGGCCAACAAGTGGGATGCCGTAGAGAAAGACGACAAGACCATGGATCGGATGCGGCAGGAGATCCGCCGAGATCTGTCCTATATGACCTATGCTCCCATCCTCTTTCTCTCTGCTCTTACAGGCCAGCGGGTCGATCGGCTCTTTGCGCTGATCCAATCGGTTCACCAACAGGCTTCTCTGCGCATTACTACGGGGATGCTGAATACCGTACTGGCAGACGCCACAGTTCGAGTCCAACCCCCCACAGATAAGGGAAGGCGGCTGAAAATCTATTATATGACACAAGTGGGGATCAAGCCCCCCCATTTTGTGATCTTCTGTAATGACACCCAGCTCTTTCACTTCTCCTACCAACGGTATTTGGAAAATCAGATCCGGAATACCTTTGGTCTGGAGGGAACGCCAGTCCGGATTACCATCCGTCAAAAGGAAGAGCGTACGAAATAAAACAGTAACTTATGTTGTAATCCCATGCAGGGATAGAAACCATGACATCAATGATGAGGAGGGAACTCGGATGCCAGTTAGTGTGATGGATTGGCTGCGGTATTGTATCTTTGTGCTGCTTCTCCCAGCCGCGATTGCCTATTTCTGCGGCTGTTTCAACGGCGCGGTAATTGTTTCCAAGTATATTCTGCGCAACGACATCCGTAAACATGGTAGCGGCAATGCGGGATTGACCAACTTCTATCGAACCTTTGGCGGGCCGCTGACCCTTGTCGTAATCCTGACCGATGTACTCAAGGCTGTTGTGGCGGTTTTGATTGGGATGGCACTGCTGGGCAGCACTGATTTTTCTAAATACTGGTCTGGCATGTTCTGCCTATTGGGACATATGTTTCCCTGTATGTTTGGATTCAAGGGTGGTAAGGGGATTCTCTCCGGCGGCACCATCGCCATTATGATTGACTGGCGGGTGGCTCTGGTGGTATGGGGTGGATTTTTAATCCTGGCCGTCCTTACAAAATGGGTATCCCTTGGGTCCATCTGGGCTGGCACTTCCTTCCCCTTCGCCACTTGGTTTGTATATCGGGATGTGGTACTTCTACTGTTAGCCATTATCATTGGAGGACTGATTGTTTGGAAGCATCGTGGTAATCTACAGCGTATTTTAAAAGGGGAAGAGAGCCAGTTTAGCTTTCATCATCATTCAGAGAAGGAGGCAAAGGAATGAAAACTGCAGTAGTGGGCAGCGGCGGCTGGGGGACAGCCCTGGCAATGGTGCTACTTGAAAATGGTCATGATGTCACCCTCTGGTCCTATCTGGAGGAGGAGTCCCGCGTTCTGCGGGAGACTGGGGAGAATCCCATGCTCAAGGAGATTCCTCTGCCAAAAACACTCAAACTCACCAGTGATCTGAGCTGTGTCAAGGAATGTAAAGCTATAATCCTTGCGACTCCCTCCTTTGCTGTCAGGTCCACTGCCCGACAGCTCACTTCGCTGCTGGAGAGAGATACTGTAATAGTCTCAGTCTCAAAAGGGATTGAAAAGGATACCTCCTGTACACTCACCCAGGCCATCGCACAGGAAACAGGTTCTAATCATCCCATTGTGGCCCTTTCGGGTCCTTCCCATGCGGAAGAAGTGGGACGCAGAGTACCAACGACAGTTGTGGCCGCATCCAAAGAGCAGTGGAGCGCCGAATTTATTCAGGATCTGTTTATGAATGAGCGGTTTCGTGTCTATGCTTCAGACGATGTTGTCGGGGTAGAACTGGCCGCCGCCTTAAAAAATGTGATCGCCCTTTGCGCGGGCTGCTGTGATGGTATGGGATTTGGAGACAATACCAAAGCCGCCCTGATGACCCGCGGATTGACTGAGATTGCCCGGCTAGGGGAAGCCATGGGCGGACGCAAAGAGACCTTCGCCGGCCTGGCAGGCGTCGGAGATCTCATCGTCACCTGCACCTCCATGCATTCACGAAACCGCCGCTGCGGCATTTTGATCGGGCAGGGAACGCCGGTTCAGCAGGCCATCCAGGAGATTGGCGCCGTAGTAGAGGGCTATTATGCAGCGGCGAACGCCAAGACACTGGCCGATAAGATGGGCGTGGAGATGCCAATCACCCAGGCAGCCTATGAGGTACTTTACAAAAATAAAGATCCCCATGTTGTCATAACAGAGCTGATGACCCGTGCCAAAAAGCACGAGCTGGAGGAGAGCTGGGTCTAGTTTTTGACAAGGGGGATATTACAGCCGGACATAAGGAGTCCGGCAGGAGGCACTATGTTGACCCTTTCAGGAAAATATAATACAGCAACAATTTTTACCGATGTGGTGGACCAGGCATCTATTTCCCAGGTAATCGCACTGTGCAACCAAGAATTTACGGCAGGCAGCCGTATTCGGCTGATGCCGGATGTCCACGCTGGGGCTGGATGTACCGTTGGAACCACTATGACGATCACGGATAAAATAGTTCCCAATTTAGTCGGTGTAGACATCGGCTGTGGTATGGAGACGGTCCGGGTCCGCGAGACCCATGTGGAATTGCAAAAGCTGGATAGGCTAATCCGAGAGAACATTCCTTCTGGATTTGCCATTCGGGAGAAGGCCCACAGGTACGCCAGTCAGCTGGAACTGGAGGACCTGCGCTGTGCCAAGCAGCTGCATCTGACCCGTGCAGAGAAGAGCATTGGTACCTTGGGGGGCGGTAACCACTTTATCGAGGTGGATCGAGATGAGGAAGGGCATTTATACCTTGTCATTCACTCAGGCAGCCGCCATCTCGGTTTAGAGGTCGCGAAATACTATCAGGAAGAGGGCTATAAAGTCCTGAACCAGTGCGATGCGGTTTCGCAACAAAAGCTCATCAACGATCTCAAAGCCCAGGGCAGGGAGCATGAAATTCAAAAAGCCTTAAAAAAGCTAAAAAATACGAAGCGGACCAATATTCCGCGGCCCTTAGCCTATGTATCCGGCCCGCTGTTTGAGGACTACCTCCATGATATGCAGATTGTCCAGCGCTTCGCTGCGTTGAACCGGCAGGCGATGATGGATGAGTTAGTCAAAGGAATGAAGCTCCATGTGGAGGATCAATTTACTACCATCCACAACTACATTGACACCAACGCCATGATCCTACGCAAGGGAGCCGTCTCCGCACAGGCGGGAGAGCGGCTGCTGATTCCTATCAATATGCGGGACGGTAGTCTGCTATGTGTTGGGAAGGGAAATGAGGACTGGAATTATTCCGCCCCTCACGGCGCTGGCCGTCTCATGAGCCGTTCCGCGGCTAAGCAGTCCTTTACGGTCTCAGAGTTTAAAAAACAGATGGCCAATATTTATTCCACTTCAGTAGGAAGCGCTACTCTGGACGAGTGTCCCATGGCCTATAAGTGTATGGAGGATATTGTCGACAACATCAGTCCCACTGTAGACATTCAAGCGGTGATCAAACCTATCTATAACTTCAAGGCCGGAGAGTCTGACGATTAACAAGCAGCGCCTCCTTCCACAAAATCGGGAAGGAGACGCTGCTTTTGCCTTATGTCTCGTCCGGAAGAAGGCCCAGTTCGTACAGCCGGTTTGTCAGGTTCTCTAAAAAGAGTCCTGTCCCTGGTACACAGTCATTTGATATATCATGAAAGAGATAAGTCCGGCTCCCGTCCCCATCTTTCTGGAAGTAGAAGTAATCACAGTCCGGATAGCCTGGACTGACCCAGCTGTCTTCCGTCATATATCTGCCCCCTGCCATGAAAATACGATCCGGAGTGGTGGTGTGCAGTTCGTAATTTACCCTCCAAATCTCCACAATCATACTGCCTGCGATTGTCTCATATGGCTCAGACACGCTGGTAATTCTCCAATCATCATAGGAAGTGGGCTCGTCCTCCATCATACGGAATTCTGTAGATGGCCCGTTATATTGCTCCAAAACATAGTTCTTGATAGCAGTCAAAACTGTCTCTGGAAGATCAATTCCTTCCAACACATGGTCTACTGTTGTCCGATTGTCCTTGTAAACTAACACGTTTTCTCCGTCAAAATAGAGATAGCGCCAGAAGATGGCAGAGCTGTCGCCAAGGCTGTGCTGGACAAAACCAGAGGCGTACAGATGGCGGTAGTTGGCGTCCCATCGGCTGTAATCCCAGTAGGTCAGCTCAGGCCAGGCGTCTTTCAGCAGGGAGACGAGATTTGCCTCGTAGATCTGGCCGTCCCGCTGGAAGAAAATCTGTGCGGTGACGCCGGTGGCGGCGGCCAGCTCGTTGGTCCCGTCTCCATCCAGATCCAGAATGATGGGTTCCTCCACACCGTAGGCTCGGAGCAGCAGGGAAGGGGTCCCGTCTGTGACGGTGTAGTAGTCATAATAGGTTCCAACATAGCCGCCCTGACTGGGGCTACCGGTAATGTAGTCGTCGTAGGAAATCACAATACCATTATAGCCAAAAAGGTTCTGGAAAAAGCCGACCGCATAGCGATCATCCTTCAATGTGAGGAAGCAGTCAAGCTCCGTCCGGCCAGGATTGGAGACGGCGGCATAGATCTTGCCGTCGGTGGAGTGATAGATTGTCACCATATCGCTGTCATTGGCCATGAGATTGTCCAGGTACTCCGCCATGTCATTGGAGTGATGTTCTACCTGTAAAGCGGGGGCCTGATAGGGCTCCAGTTGATTCAGCGGAAGGGTCAGATCCGGTTCCCACTCCGGGTAGACCGTCGGAATTGTGGGTTTCTTGCAGGGGAGATGGGAGACAAAATGATAGCTCTGCTCGCCCGTCTCCCGCAGGGTGAGGCATTTCCAGCCGCCGCCGTAGAAGGTGTCGTAATAATACAGCCGGATCAGATCCTTCTCCCGCAGTCCGGCAGTAAAGGAGCATACGTGGTAATTGGTATCACCATGATACCAATAATAGGCGTCCTGACTGGGGAGATAGATAAACTGTCCCAATCCAACTTTGTTGGTCTGCGCCAAGGTCAGGCCAGTATAACGGGACAACAGACCATCCATATCGGCGGTGGATAGGGCATAGATGGGGCAGTCTGGCTCTCCATACTGTGGAGCGAGCTCCTCATGCCAGGCACTCATCAGCATCTCTACATCGCTCCGCCGATCTAAAACACCATCTGGAACCCCACAATAGAACAACTCGAACAGATTGATTTCTTCTGGTGTTTCATAGGTTGAGGAGAGAAATTGACAGCGGATATTTATCTGGTTGTCTGATGGACCAAAAAAGTCCTCATTAAAATAGGTTAGCTCTGCGCCAGTAAGTGGATAGCTTTGTATTCTATTCTGTGTTTGGTGCTTTTGCGTTCTGTCTTGTCCACTGGCCGATGCGTCGGTAAAGGTAGCGGCACAGACCAGCCCTGTGATGAGTACCACTGCCAGGAGAGCGGTAACTGTAGTTCGACGGTGCTCCGCAATACAGGTGATACGTTCCTTTAGCTGCCGTTTATCCGCTGACATCGTAGTTACGGACAGGATCGGAGAAATCGGAGCTTGACGGACAG
Organism: Oscillospiraceae bacterium; assembly: GCA_022792555.1. Classification (GTDB taxonomy): domain Bacteria; phylum Bacillota; class Clostridia; order Oscillospirales; family Oscillospiraceae; genus JAAWBF01. Next base: position 29,115 of record JAAWBF010000183.1, on the reverse strand, counting down.
GGATTAGGGACAGAAGTGTACGGCCATATGGAATGCGTTCCTGTTCTCCCAGGAGATGAAGGGCGCCCTCATCACAAGCCAGCTCACAGTCAACTTTAGATGCAATAGCGGCCCACCATACCAGTGGATCGAACCAGTAGATTATCAGACACATGCTGCGCAGGAGTGCCCAGAGGGGATCCAGATGCCGGGCGTGAGTCTCCTCATGGGCCAGAATGTGCCGTAGCCCAGTTTCGTTGGATAGGGCAGCCGGGGTGAGATAGATAGCGGGGTGGAACAGACCAAACAGGCAGGGGGAGGGGAGTCCCTTTGGGACAAGCCAGATCCGTCGTTTGTTGCCCGCTACCGGACATGGGATTCTATTTTTCCGCAGTACCTTCCAAAAGCGCAGATTAGACAGCATCATCCAAATAGCCATACTGAGACTGCCAATCCACCAGATCCAACACAGAAGTTGAATTGTTGTCAATCTGTCTTTTGGGGAAGTGTCGGTTTGCTGAGCCACTGAGAGAGGATCATAGTTAGTGGTGTGTAATTCTTCATCTGGAGGCGTTATCGGAGTTGTCCCAACGGTTGATGTATTTTTTCCTAGCTGAATACGAAGGGGATGGGCCTCCAATTGGGCAGAGAGACGTTCTTGAACAGGCTGTGTGGCGGTTAGGACGTTAAAGTCTACTGCTGGAAGGTTGATAGGAATCAAAAGCCGTAGTAGTACGAGTCCCCAGAGTGCATATTGTATCCGACGGGAAACGCTGTTGCGAAATAGCTTTCTTAAAATAAGCAGTGCGAAAATTAAAGCCGAGGATGTTAAAAGAATCTCTTTCATTGTGTTTCTCCTCCTGCCTTCTCTAAAATAGCAGCTAACTCTGCGATGTCCTCCTGAGAGAGACGCTGACCTTCTACCATAGTGTTTACCATTAAACCCAGGCTTCCACCATAGACCTTACCCAAAAAGCTATCTGTCTCCGCTTGGGCAGCATCTCTCTGCGTAATCGTGGGGAAGTACTGTTTGGCTCGAATTCCAGGCTTATAGCAGACGGCTCCCTTGACTTCCAGCCGGGACAGCATAGTGATAATGGTATTCTTTCCCCAGCTCGTCTCCTCCTTGAGCGATGCAGTCAACTCTGTAATGGTCATGGGACTTTTCTTCCATAGCTGGTTCATCAGCTTCCATTCGCTGTCAGACAGATTGATCTTCATCAGGTTACCTCCTCATTTGTGGTTCTCTCATATTCTATTGCTCTTTTCGCCTCTGGATGAGAAAAGAAAGCGGTATACTATTGTCTACCAAAAATATAGCAGAAAGGTAGACACTTGTCAAGCGAAATTGTATAAAAAAGAGGGTGCGTTATCCGCACCCTCTAAGCTTCTTTTATGCCTGCTCTTCTGTTGTTAAACCCAGTTTTTCCATGATTTCTGCCGGTTTCATACCCGCTTTGATGGCCATATCTACAACTGACTTCGCAGTAGGTCTAGCCTTACGCTTTCTAGGGCTGAGAATAGCCTGTTTTTTGGCCTCTAAATTTTTGATGGTCTCTTTATGGGCTTCAATCTTCATCTCAATCTCTGCAATACGCTCTTCCTTTGGACGAATTGTTCTTGGCATAGAAACCTCCCATACCGCTATGCACAAACATTCCTTAAAAGTTTTTAACTTCTATCATTTTTATATGTGCCGCGGTTGCCGCTTTGCGGCGAGCGGCGCGCCGATTTTTTATGGTCTAGTGTGTATCGTTATTACACAAAACCACTATGCAACTGCGGAGAAATAGCGCCCAAGTGTCGGCTCATTTCCTGGCATCCCAACCTGAAAACGGCTGGACATTTCCTCCTGTTCTTTAGTAACAGTGCGGGTAGTGCCGCCAGAGATATAGGTTTTTCCACACTCCGGACAAATATCAGTGTGCATTGTGACGGTTTGAGAGACTACCTTTCTACCCTCTTGGCGAGCCTTGGCCTGTTCTCTGGTGACATGCTCCATCTCATGTCCGCGCACTGCACTAGCGGCGGCATCTGGAGCGATCCGAGTGGGTGTTTTATAGGAAACACCTGGGTCGTCAGAACCATCTTGATACTTTCTGTTTTTACAGGTCTCACACTCATAGCGGTCCATCCGTGGGATTGGCCCACGCTCAGAGACTTTCTTTGGATCTGCTTCATCAGAAGAGAAATGGCCTATACCGTCAACCTTCTCCGCTGCACGGTAAGGCGCTATTGAAGCAGCACCATGCTCAAGCCAAAGACTTCTAACACTGTTCCATATCGATAAACTGTTTACAGGTCCCATGTTACCACTCCTTTATTACAGCTGTTATTTCTATTATAACCGATTTGATTTTAATTGCAATAGGGTGAATCAAAATATATTATTTTTCTAAGAGAACTGGAAGTGTATGATTCTTTCTTACTGCCTCGGAGTTAAGAGATGATCGAGCTGTCTGCGCATCATACCAATCCCTCTTTTGAGTCGTTGATTTTCGCGTGCAATCTCTAAAAATGCTAGATGCTGTTGAACCTTAAATTTAAGGATATCTGGATTGAGCGGTTTCTCAATAAAATCGGCGGCGCCCTCTTGAAAGCATTCCGCCTTTTTCCCGATGTAGCTCTCATGACTTAGAAAGATAACGGGAATCTTGACATACCGCAGATCTGACTTTAGTGTTTTTAAAAACTCCATTCCATCTATACCGGGAAGAAACATATCTAACAAAATCAAATCCGGAAGGATCTCATTTTTTAATGCACCGAGGGCTTGGTGTCCAGAACGGGTCAAGACGAGCTGATACTCTGTCTCCAAAAGCGCACGTCCAATAGCTAAGCTGGTTGGATCATTATCAACTATCATAATCTTAAACACGGTGTACACATCCTATTCTATTATATGTCATATCCTGCTCTTGTAGCTGTTAAAAAATATTCTACTCTATTCTATATGATTAGATTATTTTATTATATCGCAAGGGCACCGAAAATGCAATTCATATGTTCTGTTTTTCCTTTACTAAATAGGGCGATATTGCCTATCCCTCCCTCATGTGCTATAATAAAATACAATGAATATGTTCAATCTGTTATGTTATCGTGACAATATAATAAAAAAGTGAGGGTTCCTATGTCTATTAATAACCTAATATGGCTTTTTTTCTGCTATTCTTTTCTTGGGTGGATTATGGAGACTGCCATGGCTGCTGTTCGGTTCCGGCACTATATAGACCGTGGGGTACTCTTTGGTCCACTTTGTATGATCTACGGTATTACCGGTCTGATCATCACCACGGGTCTACACGATTTGGAGGAAAATTGGCTATTTCTCTTTTTCGGAAGTGCCATTTACGCCACGGTTATCGAATGGGCTGCCGGACATCTGCTGGAGCGGGTGAGTCATACCCGTTGGTGGGATTACTCTAATCGCCAGTGGAATCTAGATGGTTACATCTGCCTCAGTGCCTCTCTGTTTTGGGGGCTGCTGGGGGTTCTTACTGTAAAGTGGGGCAATACATGTTTACTGGCACTCTATGGCTTGTTCCCATCTTGGGCAGCAAGGGTGGTTCTCTGGAGCCTACTGGCTGTACTAGCCCTGGATCTATTCGCAACCCTTTTAACATTGGCAGGAATTGTCCATCGACTCCCGCCTGTAGAGGCGGTGGGGAACCGGCTGGCGATGCTTACACTGCGTATTGGTCAATGGATTTTAAGCCACACAGAGCACCGAATTCATAAGACCTATCCACACGCGAAATTTATCCATGGAACGCGGGAGGCAAGTCATGTCTTTGCGCAGGGATGTAGCTTTTATAAGATCTTTCTGCTGTTTTTTATTGGGTCTTTTTTGGGCGATCTTACAGAAACCATTTTTTGCCGTCTTAAGGCTGGAATTTGGATGAGCCGTAGCAGTGTAGTATGGGGACCCTTCAGTATTGTATGGGGACTTGCACTGGCTTTGGCCACTGTACTGCTTTACCGATATCGGGCGCGATCCTCAAGCTTTCTGTTCTTGGCTGGGACCTGTTTGGGTGGTGCCTATGAATATCTGTGCAGTGTGTTTACTGAGGCTGTGTTTGGAACTATCTTTTGGGACTACAGTGCAATTCCATTTAATCTAGGTGGACGGATCAACCTCCTATATTGTTTTTTCTGGGGCTTTGCCGCTGTAATCTGGCTCCAGTTCCTCTATCCGAAGATCTCTGACTGGATTGAACATATTCCTATTCACCTTGGAACCTGGCTGACTTGGATATTGATTCTCTTTATGGGCTGTAATATAGTAGTAAGCAGCCTTGCCCTTCTGCGGTATGATACCCGCGCCATTGGAGCTCCAGCCAGTCAAGCATGGGAGCGCTATATGGATCTCCATTATGGGGATGCCAAAATGGAACTGATCTATCCTGACGCTATTTCTATACGGTGATGTAATCTGTATAAAAAATGATTGGTCCCCTACCTTCATGAGAGGGGGACCAATCGGCTTTTTTAATGGTTTCTCAGGTCATGGCGGCTCCATCTACTGAAAGGATCTCTCCTGTTACATAGCTGGCCAGATCGCTGGCTAGAAACAGAAAGGCATTGGCAACATCTTCTGGTTCGCCTACCCGGCCCAGGGGGATCCCAGCAGAAATACGCTTTACCATTTCTTCAGGAAGCGCGGCTACCATATCGGTGTTTGTGACACCAGGTGCTACTGCATTAACCCGGATCTGATCCTTTCCAAGCTCCCGCGCCAGGGATTTTGTCAATCCGTTGACTGCAAATTTGCTTGTCGGATAGGCGCAGCCAGAAGGCTGTCCATATAGACTGACCATAGAGCTTGTATTGATAATCACACCGCCTCCAAGTTCTTTCATGATTTTGGCTGCCGCTTGGGCACAGACGAATACTGCATTTATATTGAGGTCTATCGTCTTAGAAAAGTCAGCTGGATCATAGGTGTAGAGACTATCCCTAGCAGAAACTCCTGCGTTGTTGGCCAAAATGTCCAACCGGCCGTATTTCTCCTTGACCGAGGTAAACGCTGAGGCGACCGCTTCCGGATCGCACAGATCTGGCCAGAGACCCATAACCCGTTCCCCGTAGTCTTTTAGTTCAGATAATGCCTTTTCAACAGTCTCTTGACGGGAACCGGTCAGAGCTACACGGGCCCCATTATCCAAAAACTTTTTTACCACTGCGAGCCCAATTCCGCGGGTTCCACCGGTAACAATTGCAACCTTGCCTTTCAGCATGATAAAATTTCCCCTTTCTAAATTATCCATGAATATTGGAATTATAGCATAATTCTATCCAAATGCAAAGGATATAGAAATGGGAAAAATTACTTTTTCATATGAAAAGCGAAAAAGTCTGCGGTAAATTTCGGTAGATGCTGGTCAATCCGGAGTTTTTGAGCTATAATAACAGCAATGAAACGACTTGTAGCTTGCTGTCATTGCTACAACAAAGGGGAGCTGCCTGTGGAAGAAGCAAAGCGGACGTTAGCCTTTCTCTGTCCCGTCTGCCAAAAGACTGTTGTTGTGGAACGCAGTGTATTTCAGCTTGCGGCAGCGGCAAATACACTTCTATGTCCCTGCGGAAAATCTATGCTCCATGTGGAGCTGATAGGGGAGTATGCGAAGCTCACAGTTCCTTGCCGCTTCTGCGGTCAAGATCATATCGTGACATGCTCCGTACAGGCTCTTCTACATGCGCGAGCTTTGGCCTTTTCCTGCTGCGCGTCTGGATTGGACTGCTGCTATATTGGGGAGGAGGACGCTGTCTTTGCCGCAGTCAGGCGGCTGGAGGAGGCTATGGATAAGCTAGAGACAAACAAAGCCGCCCATGGGACCTTTTTGGATGAGCTGGTGATGCACGAGGTCTTATCCGAGATCCGTGATATCGCCCAGCGTGATGGGATCTCCTGTACCTGCGGTTCTCACAAGTGGGGGCTCCAGGTGAATTACAGCTCTGTGGATTTGTCCTGTGCTGTCTGTGGCGGAGTGATGCGCATTCCAGCGGCCACTGCAAGCGATATTGAGGATATCTGCTGCAAGCCGAGGCTGTTGATCAAAGGGAGAGGGAATACCATTTGAACATCTTTTATGAATATACCTGTAAGGTTTCGGCCCGGGACACAGGATTGTATGGCCAGTGCCGCCCCTCCGGCGTATTGGCTCTCCTACAGGAGGCGGCTACAGGCGCCGCCTGTGCCCTTCATATTTCTGGACCAGAGCTGTTTGAACAGTATAACGCTTTGTGGATGGTGGCCCGTATGTGGTATCACTTAGATCACCCCATCTGTTGGGGAGACACGGTGTTTATCCGTACTTGGCATCGAGGCGGTTGTGGAGCTGTGCTCTATCGGGATTTTGACTTGTTTATCGGGGACAAACAGGTGGGAGAGGCAGTCTCTTCCTGGGTACTAGTGGATGCCTCCACCCGAAAGCTGCTGCGCACATCTAAAATTATTGCAAACGATACCACTGGTGGGACACTGTGTAAAAGTAAACTGCTCTCTAAGCTTCGCCTGCCGGAAGAGCTGGAACCAGCAGGCCAACGGGCCTTTCATTATAGTGATGCGGATATCAATGGACATGTTAACAACGTAAAATATGCGGATGCCATAACAGACGCAGTTCATCTGGAGTCTCTATTGCCAGGTCACTATGTATCCGAGCTTCAAATCGGCTACCTGGCAGAGTGTAGGGTAGGAGAGAGCATCTCTCTGTCCACTTGCAATAAAGACGGGGCTTGGTATGTACATGGTGCAGATGAGACCGGAGTGAGCCGTTTTGACGGCTGGCTGACCCTGTCAGCGATTCCCCAAAAAAGTCCTTGACACATCCAGTATCCCAGCGTAGAATAGGAAAAATTTCAATATGAAGGAGATGCACTATGGTCAACACCAATGCCAATCAAAAGTTCGTCAAGCAGGGCCTTACCTTTGACGACGTCCTCTTAATTCCAGCTGAAAGTAACATTCTCCCTGCAGATATCGATCTGCGTACCCAGCTCACAAAAAAACTTACCCTCAACATTCCACTCATGAGCGCCGCTATGGATACCGTAACAGAGTACCGTATGGCAATTGCCATTGCCAGAGAGGGCGGCATTGGAATTATCCATAAAAATATGTCCATTGGCCGACAGGCCGAACAGGTTGATATGGTAAAGCGCTCCGAAAATGGTGTCATTACCAATCCATTTTGGCTGGCTCCCGGCCACACCCTGGCAGAGGCTGATGAACTGATGGCAAAGTACCGCATTTCCGGTGTCCCAATCTGTAAAGACGGTAAGCTTATCGGTATCATCACCAACCGGGATATGAAATTTGAGACTGACATGAGCCAGCTTGTGGACAATGTGATGACAAAGGAGCATCTAGTTACTGCCTTAGAGGGGATCACGCTGGAGGAGGCAAAGGATATCCTGCGCCGCCATAAGGTCGAAAAGCTGCCCATTGTGGACAGTGAGTTCCATCTCAAGGGCTTGATTACCATCAAAGATATCGAAAAGGCTGAGGTCTATCCCAACTCCGCCCGCGATGAAAAGGGACGCCTCATGGTCGGGGCCGCCATTGGCGTTACCGCAGATGTTCTGGACCGGGTCGCCGCTCTGGTTGAGGCGGGTACTGATGTCCTGGCTCTGGATTCCGCCCACGGTCACTCCCAAAACATTTTGGAATGTGTCCGCCGGATCAAGGCGCTCTATCCCGATGTACAGCTCATTGCGGGCAATGTCGCCACGGCAGAGGGGACCCGCGCCCTTATTGAGGCCGGCGCCGACTGTGTAAAGATTGGCATCGGGCCTGGTTCGATTTGTACCACACGGGTAGTGGCCGGCATCGGTGTGCCTCAGATCACCGCTGTATATGATGCGGCCTGTGTCGCGGCTGAGTATGGAGTCCCCATCATCGCAGATGGCGGTGTCAAATACTCAGGCGACATCGCCAAAGCGATTGCCGCTGGTGGCAGTGTAGTAATGCTCGGCAGTCTGTTGGCCGGCTGTGAGGAGTCTCCCGGAGAGACAGAGGTATATCAGGGCCGTCAGTTCAAGGTCTACCGTGGAATGGGGTCTCTTGGCGCCATGGCCAAAGGCTCTAAGGACCGCTATTTCCAGGAGAACAACAAAAAATTGGTCCCCGAAGGTGTCGAAGGTCGTGTCCCTTATAAGGGACTCACCAGCGAGACTATCTATCAGCTTATGGGCGGCCTGCGGGCAGGTATGGGTTACACCGGTTGTCACAACATCGCAGAGCTTCAGTCCAAAGCCCAGTTTATGCAGATCACTCCGGCCGGACTCCGTGAGAGCCACCCCCATGATATTTATATCACGAAAGAAGCACTCAACTATACTTTGAATCCACAATAAAAACTATCATTCCCGGCCCTGTTAGGGCCGGGAATTGCAGTCGCAATTTGACTGACATATCCAATGGCTGGAGGTACCCTTATGAATCGTGCAAGTGGTGTGCTACTCCCCATCCTTTCCCTCCCCGGTCCTTATGGTATCGGGACGCTGGGAACCAAAGCACGCAAATTTGTAGACTTCCTCTCTGCGGCAGGACAGCGATACTGGCAAATTCTCCCTCTTGTTCCGCCTGGCGAAGGAAACTCCCCCTATATGTCAGCCTCCTCTTTCGCAGGCAATCCGTTCTTTTTGGATCTGGACGCACTAGCTAAGGAGGGGTTATTAACCAAAAACGAGTTGGCCCAGGCAGTCTGCCCAGATTTGGATCGGGTAAACTATGCCCAGCTTCATAAAACTTGGACTCCGCTGCTGCGAAAGGTTTGGAAACGGGGTAAGACTCGTTATGCCAAAGAGTTCGCCGCATTCTCCACACAGGAATCAGAATGGCTGTCCGACTATGCCCTCTTTTTGGCACTGCGTGAGTATTTGGACGGCAACATGCTTCAAGATTGGCCAATTGACATCCGTAGAAGGAATCCCAAATGGTTGGATCCTCTGCGTAAGGAATTAGCGGAGGAGATCGCATATCATAGCTTCCTTCAATTTCTGTTCTACCGCCAGTGGGCAGAATTAAAAGCTTATGCCAACAGCAAGGGGATCTCTATTATAGGCGATCTACCGATCTATGTCTCCCCGGACAGCGCAGAGGTCTGGGCACACCCAGACCTCTTTATGTTGGATGATGAGCTGAACCTATCCGGTGTGGCTGGCGTTCCGCCAGATGCTTTTTCCGCAACCGGACAGCACTGGGGAAATCCCCTCTACCGCTGGAGTACACACAGGAAAACCGGATATGACTGGTGGCGTAAGCGTGGACGCCATATGGCACGGCTCTATGATGTGGTCCGAATTGACCATTTTCGGGCCTTCCACACCTATTGGTCCATCCCGGCTGAGGCCGAAACTGCCATGGAGGGTCATTGGGAACCGGGCCCAGGCATGGAGCTGGTGAAGGCTCTTTCTGAGATCCCTGGTCTGTCCCTCATTGCAGAGGATCTGGGCGATCTGGATGACAGCGTTCGTGCTTTTATCGCTGAGAGCGGCCTGCCAGGTATGAATGTTCTGCCTTACGCCTTTGATCCGGTGGGGGAGAGTGCCTATCTGCCCCACAACTGCCCCAACAACGGCGTGATCTACACCGGAACCCATGATACTCCAACCTTTGTCCAATGGCTGTTTGGAGAGGCATCTCCAGCGGAGCGTGACTTTGCCTCTGACTATTTGCGTCTCCGTGAGGACGAGGGCTTCGGCTGGGGTGCGGTATGCGGCGCTTGGGCCTCTCCCTGTGCTCTGGCCATCGCGCCTATGCAGGATCTTCTGGGGCTTGGCGCTGATGCCCGGATGAACGCACCAGGTACGATAGGACCTCATAACTGGAGCTGGCGCGTTCGGGAGACTGCCCTGAATCAAGATGTCTCCAGCCGTTTGAGACATATTACTAGGACATACCGCCGGGGTGGATAAGGTCCTATGAAGCAGCTCTATCTGATCGGCGGCACAATGGGTGTGGGAAAGACCACTGTCTGCCAGATACTGAAGAAAAAACTGGGTTACTCTGTTTTTCTAGATGGAGACTGGTGCTGGGATGCGGACCCATTTCAGGTGACAGAGGAGACCAAGGCCATGGTAATGGAGAATATCTGTTATCTTTTAAACCAGTTTCTCCATTGCAGTGCCTATGAACATATTATTTTTTGCTGGGTGATGGATCAGCAGCGTATTCTTGACGATATCTGCTCTAGATTAGACATGGAAAACTGTAAGGTAACAACAGTCTCCCTGATCTGCACCCCTCAAGCACTTATAAAACGCCTGCAAAAGGATATTGACTCCGGCCTGCGGGCTTCAGATGCAATTGAAAACAGTGTCCGCCGTCTTCCGCTGTATCATCGGCTGAACACCATAAAAATTGATATCTCGGCTCTGACACCAGAACAGACAGCAACGGAAATCAAAGCGTTGACTATGGAATCATGATGGTGAGGTGTACCGCTTTGGATGAGACGGTTATGAGAAGGGACCAAACACTGAATTAGGACCATATCCCCGCTCGAAGCAGAAAGCCGCAGGTGTCATGTACCTGCGGCTTTCTGCATACCTTTGGGACAGGAGGTGTGGACATGACGTTTTGGGAACGGCTGGGGGATTTTATCTGGAATCCTTGGCTGCTTGGATTCTTTTTGCTGGTGGGGCTGTATTACTCGGTCCGCACCGGTTTTTTTCAGGTATTTGAGTGTGGTCTCTGGCTCAAGACAACGCTAGGCAATTTATTCAAGCCAAAGCAGCATGGGGGAGGGAAGGGGCTGACTCAGTTTCAGGCCCTGGCAACTGCCCTGGCCTCCACCATTGGCACCGGTAGTATTGCTGGTGTGGCCACAGCCATTTTTTATGGCGGACCTGGGGCAGTCTTTTGGATGTGGATCTCTGCCTTCCTTGGTATGATGACCGGCTGTGCAGAGAAAACATTAGCTGTCCGCTATCGGGAGCGCACCCCGGAGGGCGGCTGGCAGGGAGGACCCATGTACTATATGGAACGTGGCCTGCGTAGCCGGTTTTTGGCCTGCTTCTTCTCCCTGTGCTGTGTGGCCGCCTCCCTTGGAGGCGGTAATCTGGTTCAAAGCAACTCCATTGCCACTGCCTTAGAGCATACGTTTGGCTGGGATCGGTTCCCTGTTGGCCTTGTGACCGCGCTTCTGACCGGGGCAGTCATTTTAGGGGGCATTGGCCGGATTGGTGCAGTCAGTGAAAAACTCGTTCCCTGTATGGCGCTACTCTTTCTAGGCGGTGGGTTGATCGTACTCGCCGTCCATTGGTACGCCATTCTACCAGCCCTGGAACAGATTATAACCTGCGCTTTTATACCTAGAGCCGCTCTTGGGGGAGGAACAGGCTATTCTGTCGCTACGGCTATGCGCTATGGCATTGCCAGAGGCGTCTTTACCAATGAGGCCGGCATGGGTTCCTCCGCCATAGCCCATGCTGCCGCCCAGGTCAGGGACCCCGCAGAGCAGGGGATGTGGGGCATTTTTGAGGTCTTTATTTCCACTCTGCTTGTCTGCTCCATCACCGCATTGGTCATCCTGACGACTGGAGTTTATCAGCCAGAGACAGCACTACTCGCACAAGCCAGTGGGCAGGTAACATCTGCAATGGTCGGGGCTCCGCTGTCTGCGGCCGCTTTTTGTACGGTGTTTGGTCCGTGGGGTGCCAGACTCGTGTCTGTATGTCTGCTGTTATTTGCCTTTACCTCTCTGCTGGGGTGGAGCTACTATGGAGAGCGTGCGCTGACCTATCTCATCGGCTCCCATCGCTGGATCTGGCCCTACCGGCTGGTATTTCTGGTCTCCGTCGCTGCTGGAAGCGTCATTGATCTGTCCGCCGTGTGGCAGATGGCCGATGTCTTTAACGGCTTGATGGCCTTGCCCAATCTCACCGCATTGCTGCTCCTGGCTCCAGAGGCGCTTGCTCTACTGTTCCGCTTTCAGCGTACAGTCAGCATCCACTGATGGAGCGGTTGATGGCTGAGAGAATTCCCTTTAAAGGCGCTAGGTTGATGTTATGGGAGACACCTACGCCGAAGACATCCCTGCCAGCCTGATCCCGCAGGAGAATATAGGCGACAGCCTGAGAGTCAGAGCCACGGGTAATGGCGTGTTCCTTGTAATCCACAAAGGTAAAGCGGTCGATTTTCTGACCGTGAATAGCGTTGAAGAATGCGTCAATGGGGCCGTTTCCAGATCCCTGTACAGAGAATATGGTCTCCTTATGGCGGAGGGTTCCTGCAAAGGTGACATGGGAGTGCCCATCGTCATCGGTAAACTCTGCAAAGGAATGGCGGATGAGCTGATAGGGGGTTGTAGCGTTAATATAGTGGGTCTGAAACAGCTCATAAATCCGATCCGGCTTGAGTTCCGTACCTACCCGATCGGTTTCTACCTGAACGATATGGCCGAATTCTGCGTGCATGGCCTTGGGTAGCTCAAACCCAAAATTGTGCTGCATGACAAAGGCCGCGCCGCCCTTGCCGGACTGGCTGTTGATGCGGATGATGGGCTCATACTGCCGTCCCACATCGGCAGGGTCGATGGGCAGATAGGGGATCTCCCAAAACTCGCTGTTGCTCTCCTCCATATAGTGAGTTCCCTTGTTAATTGCGTCTTGGTGGGAGCCTGAGAAAGCGGTGAAGACCAGCTCTCCTACATAGGGCTGCCGTTCTCCCACCTTCATCTTGGTACACCGCTCATACATGTCACGGATCTTATTGATGTTAGAGAAATCCAGTTTTGGATCGATCCCCTGCGTGTACATGTTCATAGCCAGCGTGACCATATCCACATTGCCGGTCCGTTCGCCATTGCCAAAGAGGGTGGCTTCAATTCGCTCCGCCCCGGCCAGCAAGCCCATTTCTGCAGTAGCAACTCCACTGCCGCGGTCGTTATGGGGGTGGAGGGAGATGATCGCGCAGTCCCGGCTGGGGAGCTTTTGGATGAAGTATTCGATCTCATCGGCAAAGTAGTTAGGCATACAGTTCTCTACTGTGGTAGGCAGATTGAGGATAACCTTCTTCTCCGGCGTAGCATGGAGGTTCTCAAGCACTGCCTGACAGATTTCAACTGCATAATCCATCTCGGTCCCCATAAAGGACTCCGGAGAATACTCATACCGCAAGTCCATACCGGAGGCGATCATGGGCTGGGAGAGCTCATAGATGAGCTTGGCGGCATCGACGGCGATCTGAGTAATGCCCGCAGTGTCGGAGTGGAAGACCACTTTACGCTGAAGGGTAGAGGTGGAGTTGTAGAAGTGAAGAATCACATGCTTAGCACCCTGAATGGCATCAAAGGTCTTCTGGATGAGATGGGGTCTGGCCTGGACCAGGACTTGAATGGTGACATCATCTGGAATGTGCCCCCCATCGATCAGTGTTCTGCAAATCTCATACTCCGTCTCTGAGGCAGAGGGGAATCCGATTTCGATCTCCTTGACTCCGATGTTCACCAGGGTATGAAAATACTCCAGCTTTTCCTCCAGATTCATAGGATCTACCAACGCCTGGTTTCCATCCCGCAGATCGACAGAACACCAAATAGGGGCATGTTTGATCTCCCGATCTGGCCACTGGCGTGTTTTCATCTTGATAGGGACAAAAGGAATGTACTTTTCATAGGCTTTTTTCATATTAGAAACCTCCCATGGTCAGGGGGACAAAAAACGCCCCCGACCGAATTTCGGTCAGGGGCGTTATCACGCGGTACCACCCTGATTCAGCCACCGGTCGCCCGGACAGCCCTCACAGCCTCTAACAAGGCCACAGCCAATAACGAGGCCAGCCGTTCTGCCCTACTCATCGTTCAGGCAGACCGCTCCGGGACCAGTTGGACAAGAACACCCGCTCACTGGTTCGCACCAACCACCAGCTCTCTGAGAGGGGAGGGACTGTCTTTTTTCCCATCATCGCCGTTCAAATTATAACTGACCCTTATTGTATCGAAGGGTTTCTCGTTTGTCAAGAGTGAGTTTTGCCGATTTTTACAGACAGGACAGGGGCCTTTTCTCCTTAAATCTGGACGATAGAAATGGTATGGGGAGAGGAGAAAAACGGCGGCAACAATTTTGAAGATTGCCGTAGCTTCCATTTGTTGTACTAAACTCCTTGTCGTGGGCTTTGCCATGTTATATAATAGGAAAAAACCGTCCTGAGACAGAAAGGCCGCGGCATATATGGATCTTGATAAAGAAACAACCTGGAAATACGAAACCGTCGGTGTGGAGGGGAACATAACCCTGTTCGGCATCAATATTTTTGAGTACCCATGGGAAAGCACAGGTCAGTCTGTTGTGATTCACGATCCCTTATACGGGCAAGCCTATCGCTTTTCTATCTATACAGTTCTTGTCCATCATCAGAAACATACCTTTGCCGCCGGAGAATTCAGCAATTGTATCTGGGGATTCTATGTTTTAGAGGAAGACGCCATAAACATGCAGCAAATTAGAGGAGGAGCACAGTGAAAAAATGGTATGAGGAAGAATACGAATTTGAAATCGAGGTAATCGGTTTTCTGCGCGGGGATCATACGGAGCGGTATTGCCGCAATGGGGAAGAGCTAGGAGACAAGTATCAATGTACCTATGGCTGTCCCGTAAATGCAGATGGATATGGCATCTGTTCAAAAGTAATGATGATGTTATATCCCATCATGGAAGCGATCCGAAGCGGAGGGGATTTAGAAAATATCGGTGGTGAGAGCAAATACAGCAAAGTGATTGTCTGTCCTGACGGCTGTGTGATATTCAAACTGACCGCAAAACCTCTTGGCCATGAAAATTTCTTCAAGGGTAAGTTTTACGAATCGTGACAGTTTGAAAAGGAGGTTCTTTTCTTGAGGCGTATTGTCTGTTTCCACAATCCGGAAGAAGTCAATGGATACTTGAGCAATTGGTTTCTCTCTGATTTTATGAAAGCTGGTATTGCATTTTCCTCTATGGAGCAGTATATGATGTACCGGAAAGCAGAGCTGTTTCATGATTTGGAGACTGCCTCCCAAATTTTAATGACCTCAAATGTAGGAAAGATCAAGGCATTGGGACGTTCTGTCCAACACTATGACGATCTTATCTGGAGCGGTATGAGGCAGGTTCTGGTCTATGAGGGACTGCTGGAGAAGTTCCGTCAAAACGATATTTTGCGGGACAAGCTCCTTGGGACTCAGCAGGATATCTTGGCCGAATGTGCCGTGCAGGACCGGATTTGGGGGATTGGCCTGTCTATGAGAGATGAAAAACGCTTTGAGATCGAAGCATGGCGTGGACAAAATTTATTGGGATTTACCCTCATGCTGGTGCGGGACAAGCTCGTTCGCGATCAAACCATCCAATTGGCATAAGTATCTGCCAGCCTTTGGACCGTCTGAAGGAACATTGCGGTATGATATCCATCTGCTACACTGTGCTGGACATGGACAGAGAAGGGGAGAAGGACTTCGCCGTCTTTGCTTTCATATCGGCCAAATAGGATCACGGGAAACAGCATTGGCGCAGTCATCGGCGTATCGTAGCTCATGGATCCATAGGAAAGCCATGGCAGGCAGGAGATAGGGGTAAAGTTATCTGGCCGTCCTGGTTTTGTCTTTATTCCTTTGACCTCCTGCCAGCACTCCATATCCTGGACACAATTCCGGTAGAACGTAGAAAAGTCCGCCGAATAGAGGGTCCAAATGTCGGAAAAGGTGTGATCGTCTGAATGGAAAATCGTATAGGACGGGTTGCATTGATCCCAATAGCCCAGCGCCTGGTTCTCATTGCGGTCCATGCGCATTTCTCGATGCTGATTGACAGCAGTGGCGGTGATATAGAGAAAGGTGGGATAAAAACGCAGCTTCCGGCGTTTGAGTTCGTTAAGAAGTGTCGTAATTTTCATGTTAACCGTCAAAGTGTAGCCAGTGTGGACCTGTGTTTGGTAGTATTGATAATGCTCCTGGCGCTCCCAGGTCTCCATATCAATCAGATGAAATGCCATAACAACGCCTCCTATCTTGCGGGCTTTCTTGTACTATGATCTTATCATACCCTCTCTCTTCTTACAAGGAAAAGAGAGGGTATTGTCAATCCCGCTGCAATCCTGTATGATAGAAGAAGGTACACAAGGAGTTGAGCCAACAGTGACAAGAGATCATTTAATCCATGCCGGATTTCAAAGATTACGGTGCAGCGATGGCTGGTTTTGGGTGATAGAACGCGGTCCAGGCAGGGTATCGGAACAGATTTTTAGAATCTGTGCCCAGTGTATGGGAAAGCGTGTAGTAGGAGATATCCAGCATGGCATCGTGTTGCAATGTCGGGCCGACTACACCGCGCCGATGCTCTACTGTGATTCTAAACTCTGGAAATTAACCCATCAGCAGTTTGAGCAGATTGTATCCGCTTTGGGACAGAGACCATTTTAGGTCTTCTCCAAACCCGCAATTTTTGTTTGGTAGAGTCGGCGGTAGAGGAGCAAGGCGCCTGCAAAACCAATGGATTCTGAGATACAAAAGGCCCACCAGATCATATCTGGTCCAACAAATAAGCCCAATATCATGGCTACCGGCATCAGTATCACAACCTGCCGAATAATACTCAAACCAAAACTGAGCATAGAGGAGCCAAGCGCCTGAAAGGCGGCACAGAGCACAAGGGTGACACCACAAGGCAAGAAAGAGAGGGAGAGGATCCGCAGAATACGCACACCTTCCTCAAGTGTCGTTTGATCCGCGTCAAAGAAGGAGAGCAGTACATGGGGGAGAATCAGAAAGATCAACATGCCACCCACCATAACACCCGCCGCAATGGTTACGGCAAACCGGATCAGGCCAACCACACGGGTTTGGTTTTTAGCACCGTAATTAAAGCTGACCACCGGAGTTAGACCGTTATTCAGGCCAAAGACAGGCATAAAAATAAACGATTGGATTTTAAAATAGGCTCCCATGATAAAGACGCCAGTATCCGTAAAAATATCGAGGAGCTTATTCATGCCGAGGGTCATCAGCGTAAAAAGGGACTGCATCGCAATGGCTGGCATACCAATGCGGTAGATCTCCAGGATTACCGTTTTGTCGGGACGAAATCCTCGCAGCTTAAGCTTAATCATCTGATTGCGATATACTAAAACCAATGCAATTCCCATTCCGACGATCTGTCCAAAACCGGTTGCCAGGGCCGCTCCGGCGACCTCTAACCTCGGAAATCCAAACAAACCAAAAATTAAGATCGGGTCCAAAATCAGATTGACAATAGCACCTACGCCCTGAATTACCATCGGGCCTATGGCGTTGCCGGTGGCTTGAAGAATTCGTTCCCCTGCAAACTGCATACAAGATCCAATAGAGGTTGCGGTGACAATCATCAAATATTGAACGCCGTATTCAATGACAACCGGGTCTTCAGAATAGAGCATCATAAACGGCCGGCTGAAAAAGAGTCCAAACGCCAAAAAGGCTAACCAGCTTAAAAGATAGAGGAAGCATCCGTTTGTGGCCATAACGCCTGCCTCTTCTGGACGCTTTTCTCCCAGACGGCGGGAAATCATCGCATTGACACCCACACCGGTTCCCGCCTGAATCGCTGTCATAAGGGTCTGTACCGGGAAGCATAGAGACAGTGCGATAAAAGCCGCCCCATTGAGCTGCGCTACGAAAATACTGTCCACCATATTGTATAGGGCTTGGAGCAGCATAGAGAGCATAGGCGGCCAGGACATATGGATCAGGAGGCGTCTGACTGGCATAATTGCCATTTTATTTTCGCTTTGATTCATGTACATCTGTCCTTTCTCTAAAGACCCCCATTTTTGACAAAAAAAGCAGGTTCTCCTATTTGGAAAACCCGCTTGCCAGTTTGTTGTCATGGGACCTGTGTCCAGGGACTGTGTTGGGGAGAGTCGGGGAACTTCAATCACAGTCTGACATTCTATTGTCTCTATTATTATAGATCACGGTAGTATCGTAAGTCAACACAAATTTGATCCGGTGGGAAGGGGATGTCGATAGAGGCGCCATCCCAGCTGAAACCATGCCGCTCATAAAACCGCCTGGCGCCGCTGTTTTCCCGCAGGACAAACACATAACAGCTGCGAAATTCAGCTTTCAGACGGCGCAGGATCTCCTCCATCAAGAGGGAGCCGTAACCCTTACTAGTCTCCACCGGATGGGTATAAAAAGAGACGATTTCCCCACAGCCTTCAATTTCTCCGGCGGGAAAGGAGACCAGATAATTCTTCATTTCTTCCGGCCCCCTGGCTGGGCCGTAATTACCGCAGCAGACGGGGGTATCTCCTCGGAAGAGGAGCAGACCATGGTAGCGGCCAAGCCGATAGTTTTTCCGAAAAATCGGGGTCCAACGCTCGTCTGTCACCTCGCGGGCCAGATATTCTGCCGGTACCGCCCCCTGATAGGCGGCGTGCCAGCCCATGGCATGAATGTGAGACATGGCGGAAAAATGTGCCTCGGTGCAGGCGTCTACAAAATGCAGTGTCTCACACATAGGCAGGCTCCCGTTCCTGATCCCGCGAGGCGGCGTCTTTATGTTGTTGGGCCAGCCCCTTCGCGTTAGCAAGCATGAGTTTAATCCGGTTTTCCTGGTTGATTTTAGTTGCCCCAGGATCGTAGTCGATGGCGACAATGTTGCTCCAGGGGTAGTCATCCTTGAGCTTACGGATCATGCCTTTTCCCACAATATGATTGGGCAGACAGCCGAAGGGTTGGGTGCATACAATATTGGGGACCCCTGTATTAATAAGCTCCAGCATCTCAGCCGTAAGCAGCCATCCCTCGCCCATCTTGTTGCCATCTCCCAGATAGCCCTTGATATAGTGGTGGAGCTCGTCAAAGTCACCGGGCGCCCGAAAGCGGTTGGAACGCTTGAGGGCATCAATCATCGCCCGCTGATGCTTTTTAATGTAATTGGCAAAAATACGGCAGATCTTTTGCTTGATCCACTTGCCGCCGTAGATATCCACATCCACATCCCGGTTATAAATTTTAAAGATCACAAAATCCAACAGGCCAGGCACCACCGGCTCCGCACCCTCAGAGAGAAGGAACTGCTCTAAATTGTTATTTCCAAGCGGGGAGTATTTTACATAGATCTCTCCTACCACACCTACGCGGATTTTGGGCGGACCAGCCACTGGGACCTCCTTAAAACGGTCGATGATCCGATCAAAGTTTACCGCCATGCTCCGGTGGTTCATTCCCTTGCCTCGGTTCATCTCCTCCAGCAAGAAATCCATACAGTCTTCGACCGCCCGCTCCGTATCGCCGCTTGTCACCTCGTAGGGACGGACCTGATTGGATACATTCATGATCAGATCGCCGTAGAGCACAGCATAGACCGCTTTGCGGAGAAAGCCCAAGGTAAGCTGAAAGCCTGGATTGTGCTCCAGTCCAGAGAGATTAACTGAGATCACTGGAACATAGGCGAGGTCGGCCTTTTCCAGGGCCTTACGCAGCATATGGATGTAATTTGAGGCCCGGCAGCCGCCGCCGGTCTGGGTGATCACCAGCGCTACCTTATGCGGATCATATTTGCCGCTCTTTACTGCATCAATCAGTTGGCCTATGACCAGAATGGCGGGGAAGCAGGCGTCATTGTGGACATATTTCTGCCCATAGTCCAGAATGCTTTTCCCTGTGGTGTTCAGCATCTCTACCTGATAGCCCATGGTCTGCATTACCCGAACCAGCATGGCAAAATGCGCAGGGAGCATCTGCGGCACGAGGAGGGTATACTCCTTCTTCATCTCTTTGGTAAAAAGAAGCCGACCGGTCTTGTCATATTGAAGCTCTGCCATAGATGATAATTCCTTTCGTCTATTGCTCATCGTGCGCCATTATTTAGCGTTCTGTTCCTTTCTGGCTTCTATGGCCGCCATTAGGGAACGGATCCGGATTTTTACTGCGCCTAAGTTGTTGATATCGTCAATCTTGAGCTGTGTGTAGAGCTTTCCGCCTGTCTCCAAAATAGAACGAAGCTCATCGGTCGTAATGGCATCGGTACCGCAGCCGAACGACACCAGCTGAACGACCTGCATGTCTGGCTGGGTGCAGACATACTGTGCAGCATTATACATCCGGCTCTGGAAAGTCCACTGATTGAGTACTTTTCGGGGGGAGTAACCTTCCAGATAGCTGAGGGCATCTTCGGTGATCACCACAAACCCAAAGGCAGTGATCAGGTCGTTGATCCCGTGGTTAATCTCTGGGTCGATATGATATGGACGGCCGCACAGGACAAGGATGGGTTTATCGTGACTGCGAGCATAAGCAATATAGGATTGTCCTGTCTGGCGGACCTGCTGGACATAGGCGCCGTAGGCTTCATAGGCCGCCTTGGCTGCCGCAATAGATCGCCGCTTTGCGATTCCGAACTCGTCCTCCATCAGCTTTGCGATCCG
The DNA here is from genome assembly GCA_022792555.1 of Oscillospiraceae bacterium. GTDB lineage: Bacteria > Bacillota > Clostridia > Oscillospirales > Oscillospiraceae > JAAWBF01. Next base: position 8,741 of record JAAWBF010000183.1, on the reverse strand, counting down.
TTTTTCAAAGTCTCTGTGCCGCCACAGCCCTACATAAGGCATAAGAAAGCGGGTCTGTTTGAGGGCCGGAACGTTGGCGGCCAGGAGCTCCGGGTAGTAGGCCACCACCGGACAGTTAAAGTGATTGTCACCGATCCCCTCGTCGTTATTGTAGGACATACAGGGATACCAGATGGCATCTACCCCCGCCTCCACCAGCGCCTCTACATGGCCGTGGAGGAGCTTTGCCGGATAGCAGACGGTATCAGATGGAATGGTATGCTGTCCCTTTAAGTAGAGCGACCGGGAGGAGGCGGGGGAGAGTACCACCTCAAAATTGAGCTTTGTAAAGAAGGTAAACCAGAAAGGAAGATTTTCATACATATTCAGGCCAAGCGGAATCCCGATCCGCCCCTGAGATCCGTCTCCCTCTCCCTTGCCCTCCATGCCGCGCAGTTTCTGGTATTTATAGCGCATCAGATCTGGCTCTTCGGTCCGCTCTTTCCCAAGCGGCCTGGAACAGCGGTTGCCAGAGATAAACTTCCGGCCGCCGTCAAACTGATTGACTGTGAGAGAGCAGTGGTTGGTACACAGGCCGCAGGTCACAGGTTTTGCACTGTGTGTAAAGGTTGAGAGGGCTGCGGCGTCTAAAAGAGAGCTCTTTTCCAGGTGGAGATCCCTGGCAGCCAGGGCCGCTCCAAAAGCGCCCATCAGCCCGGCAATGGTTGGCCTGGTTACATTGCGGCCCAGCTCCTGCTCAAAGGCCCGAAGGACCGCATTGTTGAGAAAGGTCCCGCCCTGGACCACAATATTCTGGCCGAGATCATCGGCATTGGCCGCCCGAATCACCTTATAGACAGCGTTTTTAACAATGGAGATCGACAATCCCGCCGAGATGTCCTCCACACTTGCTCCATCCTTTTGGGCCTGTTTGACGCTGGAATTCATAAACACAGTACAGCGGGATCCCAGATTGACCGGATGCTGTGCAAAAAGTCCCAGGGTGGAGAAGTCCGCGATCTCGTAGCCCAGTGCCCGTGCGAAAGTCTCAATAAACGATCCACAGCCAGAAGAGCAGGCCTCATTCAGCATGATAGAGTCTACTGCACCATTGCGAATCTTGAAGCACTTCATATCCTGGCCGCCGATATCAATGATAAAGTCAACCTTTGGATTGAAGTGGGCGGCGGCTTTATAGTGAGCCACCGTCTCCACCAACCCCAAATCACAGCCAAAAGCATGCTTGATCAGCTCCTCACCGTAGCCGGTGACGGCGGTCCCTCGCATGGAAATTCGATCCCCGCACTGCCCATAGATTGCCTTGAGCTGCTCCAGCACAATGGACACTGGATTGCCCTGATTGGAATGGTAATATGTATAGAGCAGGCCACCGTCTGGTGCGATCAGCACCATTTTTGTGGTGGTTGAGCCTGCATCAATCCCCAAATAGGCATCTCCAGTATAGGTGCGGATGTCAAGCTCTGGTGGATGGTTGGCATTGTGGCGGGCGAGAAAGGTGTCAAATTCTCCCTGTTCAGAAAAGAGAGGGGGCATGGTATCTACGGTATTGGCCGCGTCGACACTCTCTTCCAGCAGGCGGAGAAATTCTTCAAACGGCCGGGTCTTGTACTCCGATGCACACAGAGCCGCACCAATTCCAGCAAAACAGTCTCCATCTGCCGGAAAAATTGCGTGTTCCTCATCCAACTGAAGGGTCTCTACAAAACGGGCGCGCAGCCCCATCAGGAAGTGGAGAGGACCGCCCAAAAATACAATCTTTCCCTTGAGTTCCCGGCCCTGGGTCAAGCCGGCCACGGTCTGATCGACAACTGCCTGCAAAATGGACGCCGCTACATCCTCTTTCCGTCCGCCCTGGTTGAGGATGGGCTGGATATCGCTTTTTGCAAAGACACCGCAGCGGGAGGCAATGGGGTAGATCTTTTCATGCTGAAGGGACAGCCGGTCCAATTCGTCAATCGGCACATTCATCAATGTGGCCATTTGATCGATAAAAGCGCCAGTCCCCCCTGCACATGAGCCGTTCATCCGCTCTTCCAACGCACCACCAAAGAAGATAATCTTGGCATCCTCTCCGCCAAGCTCAATGACTGCATCGGTATCTGGGTAATATTCCTGTACCGCCGCCGCTGTAGCATAGACCTCCTGAACAAAATCGACGCCACTAGCCTTAGCCACCCCAAGTCCTGCCGACCCGGTGATTACCAGCTTCACTTGCTGGCCGGAAAATCTATCCCGGATTGAGCGCAAGGTTTCACAGGCCCGCTCGCGGGCTTTGGAATAGTGGCGCTCATAGGAGCGGAAGAGAAGCTGATCCTGTTCGTCCAGCACCACCACCTTGACTGTGGTGGAACCAATGTCGATGCCAATGCGAAGACTCATATTCAGTGACCATTCCTTTCGTGTTTCCCTCCAAATCGGAGGTTTGATAGAATATTCGAGGGAGAACACAGGAGATTTCTCCGGTTTATCAGGAGCCGGATATCTTTTGAAGGGTAGAATTCAACCTGCTCAAACTGTGCCGGACAATTCGCGGTATTTTACATAATAGTACAATCGGGTCCATTTTACAACCCCAATTGACAGAATTTACGGCGATCTCCGTTTCATTAAAACTATAGTTAGTATATAGGATAAACTGTCTAAAAGGCAAGTAAAAGATGGACTTATTTAGGCTTAAATCTCTTCCAACACAGGGAATATTGGATTTCAATGGAAATTAAAGCCCACTCTGGACGGGTACAATAAAATATTGTATAATACCGTTGCGAAAAAGCGATATAAGGGTGTTGATTCATTATGACACAAAATCCGACGATGCTGCGCTTTCAGGTTTTAAAATTGCATTTTGATGCCATGAACCTTGGCAATCAGACCATAGAGCTTACATTGCGCCAGGAAATGGAAATCAAGAGAAATGCGGATCCGGAGGAACACAATGTAATGGTGACATGTTCCCTGATGCTGGCTGCGACTGAAGAGAATGTTTTCCAAATGGAACTGCTAGCCGCCGGTATTTTCGGCTTTAACTCACTGCCAATGGAGCTTGGAACCGGTACAAAAGCAATTTGCCGAACTGCTATGGAGCATGCAGTGGAGGACAAAATAGAGGAATTGTCTTCAAGTATGGGTTTCATGCCTATACGCCTCCAGATCTCATCATGATCCATCCTGTGTTGAACTACAGCAAAAAGAGTACATATTGGCGGACATGGCCTTGGATACGGTATACGCTCATTTTTACTGCACCGCTGATTTCCTTTTTTATTTGCCAGTTAATTACAGTTCAGGACATGGCAGCTGTATGGGAGTGGATCGACCGCCATACCCACGCTATGTTTCTGAGTTACATCGTCCTGCTGTTGTGCCAGCTTTTCCTGGAGGCCTTAAGCGGCAGCTTTCTTTGTGCTGCGATTGGGGTCACACTGCCCCTATTGCTCCTGGCTGTTGTAAGCCATTTGAAAGAGGCTGTTAATGGCGTCCCGCTCCTCGCCAGTGATCTGGCGATGGCAGGTCAAGCAGGACAAATCGCTGGATTTTTACGGCCGGGCATAAACTTGGGGAACGGTACCTGGCAGGCGGTTGGTTTGACTTTGGTTTTCTTTTCCGCTGCATTCTGTTTTTCAAAACCTGTCAGGCCGCTAAAGCTCCAAAGACGTGCTTTTGCGGCTGTCTTGCTCGCATCTAGTCTGCTGAATGTACTGTGGTTTCCCCCCACAACCGCTCTCTTATCTGGGTTGGAAAACGAGACCCAGGCCCAGCGGAATGAACGTTTGGGGCTCCCTCTTGGTCTATACAGTGCACTGTGTGAAAGCGCCATGCAGGAGCCAGCCGCCTATACAGAGGACAACATGAACCGTATCTTACGACTGTTGGAACAGAGAAGAGCAGAAGCCCCAGCCTCAGCACCTTCTCAATATCCTAATGTTGTATTATTGGTCTCAGAGAGTTTCTTTGATGTTACACAGCTGCCACATATACAGTTTGGCGCAGATCCCATCCCCAATTTTCATGCGCTGATGGAGCGTTTCCCATCTGGACAGTTTCTTTCTAATACCTATGCTGGAGGAACTGGTAATGTGGAAATGGAGATCTTTACCGGAATTCCCTCTGCATTTTTGGGTGCCGGGGAAGAGCTTACCAACCTCGCTGATCGTACCGCCTACCGCCGGGTTCCATCACTGATTAAGAGCTTTGGCGCACAGGGCTACCAAACTGTGATGGTCCACGCCTTTAACAATTCTCTCTACAACCGCGCCTATAATATCCCGTGTCTAGGCTTTGATCGGGTGGTCTACGAGGATAATTTTCCAGAGGATGCCCCTAGAGCGGGCGGCTATCTCTCAGATGACGCTCTGGTCGATCAGCTTATTATGGAGTTCGAAACGAAAGGGGAGGGGCCTATCTTCCTCTACGGCCTGAGTATGGAAAATCATCAGCCCTACTTTTCTGCTAAATTTAATACCAGTTCCGGTATACCACTGGACTGTTCTATCTTGGATGAGGAGGGACTTGGAAGTTTAGACGCACTGGTCCATGGATTGCGAGATGCAGACCGCGCGCTCCAGCGGCTGGTAGATTATTTCTCTGACTGCGAGGAACCTGTTCTCCTAGTTTTTTTGGGAGATCATCTCCCTGGACTGTATTTGGATGAGACTGACACCATCTACTCTAAGCTCGGCTATTCCAGCTCGGCAAGTACTAACGATTGGGGAACCGAGGAGCTCAAGTGGATGCACAGTACACAATTTTTACTTTGGAATAATTTTGGCGCTGAACTGGAGGCTGCAGACGAGTTGAGCTGTACCGCCTTAGGCAGCAAGCTACTGGAGTGGACTGGGCTGGAAAAGCCCCTCTATTTTCTCTGGGTCGACCAGGCATTGGAGGATATGAGTCTCTACCGGGAGCGGCTCTTTGTAGGTGCAGACGGTACCGCTTATGACCAGGTCCCGCCGGAATCTGAGGAGACCATTGCATTATACCGTTCTATTGTATACGATTTCCTATATGGAGAGAACTATATCTCTGAAGCCATAACCCAAATCTCAAAGGAAAAATCGGTCAAGTGACTTCTTTTCAGAAGAAACGCCACCGAGCGCATTCAGATAGCCTGTTGTGTGATTGGGGAGGTATAAAAATGGTAGAAAGAAGCTGTTGTCTATCAAATATATCCCCACAGCTTCCAAGACTCCAATGGTGACGGGATCGGGAACCTCTCTGGTATTACCGCTCGTCTGCCTTATTTGCAGCAACTGGGTATTGATGTAATTTGGCTCTCTCCATTTTATCAGTCCCCAGGCAGAGATAATGGCTTTGTGCTATAAAAGCTGTGACAATGCCCGTACTCCCATGCAGTGGAGCTCTGGCCATCAGGCCGGCTTTACGACATGTATTCCATGGCTCAAGTTGAACGCCAACTATATCCACATCAACGCTGCCGAGCAGCTGAACCGCCCGGATTCTGTATTTCATTTCTACCGGCAGCTGATCGCTCTGCGCCATCGGCATCCGATCATTGTCTACGGAACCTATCAGCTTTTATAGCCGGAGAATCAGCAGTTATTTGCATATACACGCGTTAGTTGGAAGGGGATACACTGCAGTCTGCAATCTGAGCGGCCGGACAGTCCAAGCTGAACTGCCTCAGGGATTTGCAGACAAACAACCGCTGATCTCCAATATGTTAGATACTAAATTTGAAACAAACAATGTGTCTGCGTCCATGGAAGGCATTTGTGTCCCTATGAGAGAATGTTACTTAAGACTGTAAAAACTTCCACCAACGAGGGATTGTACCCTCTGTTAAAGTATATTTTGGAGGGTGAGCTGTTCTGCTTCCCAGATAAGCATGAGCTGGGTCATTAGCTTGGCGTTAGAGGCTGAATATTCGCCCTGCTCCTGGCATTGCAAAAATTCCTGGACCTCGCCAAAGCTGGTGTCTACCTGATCAAGATCTGCATGACGGAGTACAGTGTGCAGATAAGCGTCATGACTTTTCCAGCGTTCCTGGGCTTGACTGGTCAGTTGCAGTGCCTCTTCCCACCGGCCAGACTCGGCGGATGTCTCCGCTTGGACAAGAAGCTCGTTCAAGTCAGACAGAAATCCAGCCAAAAATCTGGCGTTCCAGATGCTAGCAGAAAAGATAGCCAGCAAAATAGCAATTGCAATCCAAAGCCGTTTCACTGCAGCACCTCCTTGGCAGAAAAATAGACCCTGTTTTGTTCATCGACTGTCAGTAGAAATACATCGTCTGGCTCCTTTATACCATACTTGGAAATTTGTTTTTGCAGCCATGCTCGGTCCAGCCCCCGAGTCCTTAAGTTGTGGTCTAATACATGACCATCGTTGATTACAATAAGTGGAAGTCCAACATCATCTGGAGTTACCTGCATCTGTTCTGCGGTAACAGGAAGCTGGTTTGCATAGGGGAGGACGGAGATCTGGCCATTTGTCTCTAAAATGGCATACTTCACTGTGGAAAGGTCGGTGATTCCCTTCATCCGCAGCTCCTCCATCAATTCATCTAGGGTAAATCGGTTCTTCTGCATCTCGCGCTGATGAATCTTACCGTTTTCTACAATAATAGAAGGACGACCACAGACTAAGGCTCGAAATTTTACACTATTCATGGTAAGAATAGAGAGGATCATCGTAATACATAAGAGTGTAAAGATGGGAATAATTCCAGTGAGCAGGGGAATTCCAAAGTCTTGCATCGGCACTGCGGCCAGATCTGCAATAATAAGAGCCAAAACTAGCTCGGATGGTTCCAGCTCACCAACCTGCCGTTTCCCCATCAATCGAATCCCTACAATAATAAGCAAATAGAGTATGATGGTCCGCAGAAATGCGATTACCATAGTACCGCCTCCTCAGGAAATGCCAAAAACGGCAAAAGGAATGTCTTCAGTCAGTATGACCAAACAGGACCTGTCTATTCATAAATCTTGTGCCCTCTGTATGACAATTCTGGAAGTATAGAGAAGCCTCTTAACCATTGCATATAACCTAAAAAAGGTGTAAAATGAGGCCTGTTTCAAAAGCTCTTCAATCTGTAAGATATATTTCCTAGGGAATAAGGAGTTGATCGCATGATACAGCACCAAACCATCATCATTTTGGATTTTGGAGGACAGTATAACCAGCTGATTGCACGCCGGGTACGAGAGTGCGGCGTCTACTGTGAGGTCAAGCCCTATACCACTTCATTGGATACACTCAAGTCCTTGCAGCCCATTGGGTTTATTTTTACCGGTGGGCCAAACAGTGTTTATTTGGATGACGCGCCCCAGATAGACCACGCTATTTTCCAGCTCGGTGTCCCTATTTTAGGGATTTGCTATGGCTGTCAGCTGATTGCACATTCGCTAGGCGGGCAAGTAACATCTGCACAGACCGATATAGCGCGGGAATATGGCAAAACCACCACATATTTTGATCCAAACTGTAAACTATTTCACGGCCTCCCCAGTAATAGTATCACCTGGATGAGCCATGGTGATTACATGGCGCAAGTACCAGAGGGGTTTTTTATGACGGCCCATACCGATGTATGTCCTACGGCTGCAATTGCGAATGAGTGTCGTGGCTTTTATGGGGTTCAGTTTCACCCAGAGGTCAACCATACGGAACATGGCACAGAGATTATCCATAATTTTCTCTACAAGATCTGCGGTGCAGTTGGGGATTGGACCATGGAGGATTATCTGAATACCTCGATTGTATCCATCCGAGAGACAGTAGGGAATGGAAAGGTTTTGCTTGCCCTATCTGGTGGAGTTGATTCCTCTGTATGTGCTGCTTTGCTGGCTGAGGCCATCGGGAAACAGCTTACATGTGTCTTTGTTGACCATGGCCTTATGAGAAAAAACGAAGGAGACGAGGTAGAGACCGCCTTTAGAAAATGGTCTATAAACTTTGTCCGCGTGAATGCAGAAAAGAGATTCCTTTCGAAATTATCTGGGGTAGAAGAACCGGAGTATAAGCGGAAGATCATTGGTGAGGAGTTTATCCGTGTTTTTGAGGAGGAGGCCAGAAAGATTGGACAGGTAAACTTTCTGGCGCAGGGAACTATTTATCCCGATGTCATTGAATCAGGGACCGGAGACGCCGCAGTGATTAAGTCCCATCATAATGTAGGTGGACTGCCTGACTGTGTAGACTTTCAAGAAATTATTGAGCCTCTGCGCCCGCTGTTTAAGGATGAGGTCCGGCTGCTGGGCCGGGCGTTGGGATTACCTGAATACCTGGTAACACGTCAGCCTTTCCCAGGCCCAGGTTTGGCCATACGAGTAATTGGATCACTTACGAAAGAGAAACTCGACATTCTTCGAGAGGCTGACGCCATCTATCGGGATGAAATTGCTGCCGCTGCACTGACTCAAAATATCCATCAATATTTCGCCGTTCTTACCAATACCCGTTCAGTAGGTGTTATGGGGGATGGGCGGACCTATGACTATACTTTGGCGCTTCGAGCTGTAACTACTTCTGACTTTATGACGGCTGACTGGGCTCGTATTCCTTATGAAGTCTTAGAGCGAATCTCTAGCAAAATTATTAATGAAGTTAAAGGGATAAACCGTATTGTTTATGATATTACGAGTAAGCCTCCAGCTACTATAGAGTGGGAATGAGTTTTTGAAGTCCTGAACCCGTTGCGGCACAACGAATAGACGGTTTTGCGCTCCTCTTTTGATAACGATTTGATAATGCTCCCCATAGGCCGTATCATTCTGTATCCC
>JAAWBF010000071.1 GCA_022792555.1 Oscillospiraceae bacterium | reverse complement strand
GAGGGGGACGTGGAGACCCAGGAAGTGTTCAAGCAGATTGTCAGCGCTATGTTGATCAACGAGAGTGTCTATATGCCGGTCAACCACTTTATCATCCCCTTGGAGTGGGATGGACGGATGATGTTCTCTGAACTTTGGGTGGACCCGGATGCGGAGGAGGAGCGCAAAAAGGAGGACCGGGACCGCCGGGGAGGCGGGGGAAATACCCTCAAATTCCTTTTTAAAATTGATATCCAATCCCTGGGCTTTTTTGATATCATTATGACAAGCAGGGAGAAATCGGTAGACTTGCGGATCTTCTGTCCGGATAAGGTGGCCCCTTTTGGCAAGCGGATCGAGCAGGCGATCGGCGAAATTTTCAGCCGCAACGGACTGACACTTGAGACCATCCAGGTGCGCAGGCTGGAGCGGCCGGTTGCGTTGACCGAGGTGTTCCCCAAAATCTTTGAAGGGAAGAACAGCATCAATGTCAAGGTCTAATGGGAACGGGGCGGCTAAAAAGGCCGTCGCGCTGCAATATGGCGTCAACGATACCGCGCCGGTGGTGGTTGCCTCCGGGATGGGGTATCTGGCTGAAAAAATTGTCGAAGTGGCCGCCGACAATGGAGTCCCCATCTATGAGGACAACTCTCTGGCAACCGTGCTGTCTCAGCTCCAGTTGGGACGGGAGGTGCCGGAAGAGCTCTACCAGGCCATCGTCGAAATTTATGTCTACTTCTTGAAATTCGATCCTGAGGAGCACAATAAGCAGAAAGAACAAAAAACGCACCAGGTACGTCAAGAAGGTCAGGAGAGCCAAGCTGAGACAGAAACAGAAAGGAGTGATTCCACCGGATGAAGCAGGAGCAGACACGCTATCTGCTGCTGGACAGCAAGGGAACGCCGCTGTCCAGGGCGGTGCTGTTGAGCCCCGCTGAGGCCCACAGCTGGCAGGTGCGCCTGTTGGATGACAAGATGGAACAGGTGCTGGAGCATGAGGTTGTACAGCTCGTTAGTATGGCGGAGGATGCCCCCTCCCTGCTGGGCAGGATTACCGGTCATCGGGAAGACTGGCTGGCGGTGGAAAAGCTGCGTCCTCTGGGGGCCCAGGCCCGGCAGAATCTGCGGGTGCCGGTGGGATTCCGCAGCTATATCTACCCAGTGTCGGGAAAGTGGATAGGACGTTGCGCTGTGAAAGGAAATGACCTGAGCTGCGGCGGCATCTCTTTTTTTTGCACTGCCACACTGATCGTTGGAGAGTGGATTGAAATAGTGATTCCCATTGCCATACCGCTGGTCCTCACCTGTGAAGTGCTACGTGCCAAGGAAGAGGCGGACGGACAGCATTTTTACGCAGGAAAATTTATCGACATCTGTAACGATGAGGAGACCCTGGTCCGTGAGGCGGTTTTCAATATCCAGATCCGGCGGAGGTCAGGCCGTAAAGGAGCATAGATCCCATTTTGGAGGAACACATGCAAGGAGGAACATAAGCATGAAATACCCAAGGCAAGCTGTTGACCGCCTACGGCGGGGGATGGCATTTTTACTGGCGATGGTCCTGCTGCTGGGATTGGCGCCGGTATATCTGCCAACCGCCCAGGCCGCAGAGGAAGAGGAAGAGACCTGGGTCCAGGGATACCTGGATAAGCTGGTCGACTGGGGCATTATGCGCGGCGATCAGGAGGGAAATTTGGACCCTGACCGGGAGATCACCCGCGCTGAATTCGTGTCCATGATCAATCGGGCGTATAATTACCGCATGGTGGGGTTGACACCCTTCACCGATGTGGAGCTGCGCTCCTGGTATTATGACGACATTGGCATCGCCTACCTGGCGGGCTATTTTTACGGCTCGTCGGCCACCACCGCCTCTCCGGAGAGCACGATGACCCGTGAAGAAGCTGCCGTCATCCTGGCCCGAAACATGATGCTCCGTGAGGAGCCGGGCGAGCCGGTAGACTTCACCGACACCCGTGAGCTGAGTGACTGGAGCCGGAGCATTATCAGCAGTGCTGCCGAGAGCGGCGTGATTAAGGGCTATCCCGATGGCTCCTTCCGGCCCCAACAGAACATCACCCGCGGCGAGGTGGCCAGCATGCTGGTCAACGCCATCGGTACTTACATCAACGAAGAGGGAGACTACTCCTTAGGCGGTGTATACGGCAATCTGAGCATTTCCTCCCCCGGCGTTATCCTGCGGGATACGACAGTTGCCGGAGATCTCTATCTCACCAGCGGTGTGGGGCTGGGCGATGTCACCCTGGAGAACGTGACTGTCCTGGGTAAAATCGTCGCCAGCGGCGCAGGAGAGAGCCATGAGGGCGATTGCAGCATCATTCTGCGCAACGTCACCTCCGATGAGATGGTGGTGGACAGCGCCGCTAACCAATTTGTGACAATTCGAGCTGAAGGGGATACCAACATCGGCCTGACCAGTGTACGTACCCATGGATACATTGAGGATGCCACCCCCATCGGCCTGGGCCTCAAGCGCATTGAATTGGACGGCGAGTCTGGGATCACCCTGGAGCTGGTGGGCAACATCAACGAGGCGGTCAACCTTACTCCCATGAGCACTATGTCCCTCAACAAGGGCAGCGCCGAAGTTTTGACGGTTGACGAGCTGGCCGCCGGTTCCACACTGAATATCCTCAACGGCGCCGGGGCCAAAAAAGTCAATCTGGACACGGGAACACAGGTGACGGGCAACGGCGATATTGCGGACATTCAGATTAACGCCGCCGGGTCCAATGTGGCGATGCTCCCTGATAAGATTGTGATCCGTCCAGGCCTGTCCGGTGATATTGCTGGGGAGACTATGGACACCGTGGCCGCCCAGGAGTCCTCACAGGACCCCAAAATCCTGGCCGGCTACCCTGCTGTGAGAAATATCTCCCCCAAAGAGGCGGACGCGGTGTTCAGCACCAACAAGAGAGCTACCCTCTACTGGGCGGTCAGCGCCGTGGCCGATGGCTCGGTCAGCGCGGACGACCTGATCTCCCCTCCGGCCTATGGCGGGCAGATCCTCCAGAAGGGTACCCTGCCCATTGACTCCTCCAAAAAGGAGGTTACCGCAAAAATTACCGGCCTGACTTCGGACGGCACCTACTATCTCTCCGCTGTCATCGTGGATAACCGGGGGCTACGCTCCCCTGTGAAAGTGGCCTCCTTCACCACCCCGGACGATTCGGTGCCCGCTTTCGCCGAGGGTTATCCCACCATGTCTAAAATCACCGGCGACTCCGCCCAGGTAACCGTTATGCCGACTAAGAGCTGCCAGCTCTTCTATGCCCTCCTGCCTCAGAACGCCGCGGCCCCCAAGCCCCAGGACTTCAAGGCCAACGCCGTCACCGGTAACTTGGGCTACGGCAGCCTGGACGTGGTCAAAAATACCACCAGCACGTTCTACGTCAACAGCCAGCTCCTGGAGGAGCTTAAAACCTACGACCTCTACCTCTGGCTCACCGACTACAACGGGGTCAAGAGCTCCGAGGTGAAGAAGATCAGCTTTTCTACCGTGGACGTGACCCCGCCGGTGGTCCTCCATATGGACGAGACCAAGATGCAAGCTACCTCCATTGAGATGACCTATGCCGTCAATGAACCGAGTGATCTTTACTGGGTAGTGGTCAAGGAGGGTGAGGACTACCCCAAGCCTCTGACCGGTCAAACCGCCAAGCCTGACCTTGCCAGCGATGCCGCCAAGCTCCAGGTAGAAAACGGGATGAATGGCCTCAAGAATGGAAACAGCAAGGCATCCAAAGCAGATACTGACGTGAAATTTACCATCTCTGGCCTAGAGGCCCAGACCGCATATGATCTGTACTATGTGGCGAAAGACGCTGCGGGGAACCACTCCGCTGCTGTCCAGAAGCTCACCATTTATACCCTGGATAATCAGCCCCCAGATGTCAGCCAGGAGTTCACCCGCTTTAATGGTGATGTGAAGGATGTCCCCCTACCCAATACCGATGTCCGCCTTGTGTTTACCGAGAGTGTCCAAGGAATTGACACTGTACAGGGAGAGCGTGTCTATGAGCGGTTCCTGGATCTGTATCAGAAGGTTGTAAAGTCCACTGGTCAGGACAAGATAGACGCTCAAGACGCCCTAGCAGATGTCCTGCGTAAGCATATTGAGCTGTACACGGTTGTGGGCGGACAGTCCAGCCTTGTGACCGAGCGTGATAAAAATTGGACCGCAGCCTCTGGTCCCTGGGTGATCGACTACCGCAATGCCACTGTTACCATGGAAAACGGCAAAATGATTGTCACCTTTGTCACAGACAACCGGAACAACAAGGCAAACAGCGCCCTCAACCTGGCCAGCGGCGGCACCTACTACTTCCGCTGTACCGGAATCGCTGATACCTCTACCGCCGCGAATTTGATGGGGAATAAGGATTTGCCGCGCTTTACGACTATCTTTGCCCAGCTGAACCTCATAGATGGCGCGATAGATGTACCTACAGGTGATGTGCGCACTGACATGAGTTTCCGTATCAATCCTACTTCTACCAGCAGTGTTACAGAGGACATTTTTTACGATGTGTTCCTCTGGTCAAATACTACAATCAAGTATAAGCTCTATGGTCGGGTTATAGATGAGCGCAATCAAAAAGTAACTACTAACACACAGCTGTCTATTCTGAAAGATGTAACTAGTACGCCAGATTCAAAAGGTTGGTTCTATTTGGGCGAGGATACCATAACTTCTAATGGAGCCATGGTTGGGCGAAGCGTGAACCGCCTGATCAACAAAACCGCGGGAATTAGCACACCGACCTTCCCCCAGCTGAACACAATGAAGGAGGGCTGGACCTACGAGTTTGCGATCAGCCTGACCCAGGTAGGGACGCTGGACGAGATGGAATCGTGGAGTGATGAGGTTGTCATCAATGTTACAATTCCAGCGGGAAATGAGAACAACATCAGCAACCTGTCTACTGTTATTACACAAAGCATCTGGGATGACGCACTGAAAAAGGGCGTCACATCCATTGGATTCCCCAACGATTTCAGCGTCTCCCGCCGCTTTAGCGATACCACGGTCCCCAAATTTACCAGCGGCTACCCCAAATTTACTCCTGGTGACTCATTTGTCACCATTGACTTCCAAGTCAACCGTCCTGGAACGGTCTATTATGTGTTGGCTCCGATGGCGAAACTGACAAAAGATGAAAATGGCGTTGTAACAGGATATAATTGGAGCCCGGCAATTACAACTGAAGATGAAAAAGGAGTGGAGTTAAAACCGCAGATACCGAAGTACCCAATAGATGGCGTACCGGGAAATACGAACCTAGCAACCCAATATTTCCCGCCCAATATAGGTGCTTCTGAGAGTTCAATTGTGGAAAATCCAGAGAATTCGTCCTATTATCCAACCCTGAGAATCCCGATTGATCTGAACATCTATCAGCCCAGTTATTCCAGCAGCAGAATTAAGACTGGTAGCATCGATCTGGAGTACGGCGTGGATGATGTCACCATTGGTTTGAATAATGATGCACTGGAGGCAGAGACAGTTTACTATGCTTACTGTGTCTTGAAGGGTGTCTCTCAGAATCTGTCTAAGGTTTACTGCTTCCAGTTCACCACAACGAAGGTAGAAAAACCGGCGATTATTTTGAACGAAAACAGTCCTAATGTGGACGCAACTACGACAACTCCTGCTGTGATGCACTGGGTGCTTTATGCAAACGATTCCTTATTCGCTATCTTAAAGCAGCCATTTGCAACAACGGGTGGTACGACTACTGACGGCAGCAGTTACCTTGCCCATGTAGACAGTACAAAAGCAGCTGACTATGACAACAAGAAATCCACCCTTTTCCCGGGTAACGACAAGCCTACGGTTTTAGATGCCCTGCTGACGAGTATGCCAGGAAACAATTATTCTGTCTTTGATGAGTATGCGAACCAAGCAGTACGAGATGAAGTGTTAGGGCGTATCATGGGAACCATTACAGGCGGAGTGGAGTACGCAGGCCGTGAGCAGGACCTCCCAATGGATCAAAATCGCCTGAAATCGTACGAATGTACAAAGTACATGACGCCGAACACCCAGTACTATTTTATTGCGGCTGCGCGGAATGCACAGGGAACAGAGTACAGCTTTAAGGCAGTCGGAAATGTCCATATTCCAGATAAGGAGCCTCCGGTATTCCAGACGGTATCGACGGATGCAATTTCGGCCTATGATCACAGTGGCAATAGGGTTGACTACATAGATTGGCAGAACAACCCATTATCGTATACCTATAATACAGAGATAACACTGTATTTCAACGAGAGGATTTATCTTCTGATTGATCAAGGAAACAACAACAAGCAATTGGTGGAGATCAATAAGAGTAACATTGAACAGCATTTATTGATGCCCGGTACTGTAGGCATAAATGATGATAAAACTATTGTGGGTGATGGTACGATCAGATTAAGTCTGTCTAAACTTGAGCAAGGTAATACAATTACCCTCTTTAGAGACGGCAGTATTGCCGATGCGTATAGCAACTCCAATGCACAGGGTGCAAGACTACAGCTCAAGTTCAATGTTATGAACAGCGTTCCAGATCCAATCGAAGGTGACCCCGACCATGTAAGATATGAACCAACATTTACTTATGAATGGATAAAGTAACGGCTAGGACCTATTAGCAAATCTATGGGGCGGGCATTCGCCCGCCCCGGAAGTATCAAAGCAGGAGCAGTTTTTTAGGGGCCGATGTCCCCATCGGCCCGTAAATTTGCGATCTATCCAGCAACGGGCCGGTGAGGACACCGGCCCCTACACAAATCTAATCCTATCAATCACCACGCAGAGGGAGTGCGTAACATGAAGAAACAGAATCCATTTTACCGTGGGGGCGCGTTTCTGCTGGCTGTGATACTAGCGGTTACGCTGATCGTCCCTGCGGCGGCGGCAGACGGCGATCCAACGCTACAGCCCATGACAATAATGGAAGGTGAAACAAGGAAATTAACGCCTGTAATAGCAGACGATGAAACAATTACAGATTGCAGCAGTGATAAAACAGAGATTGCTAGTGCTCTTGTCACAGCAGATAAAAAGAGTGTTGAGGTAACGGCTGGGAAGCCAGGCACAGCAACACTTACACTTACCATTACGAAAACAGCTACACCAGACCCTGCTCCGACTCAATCTCCAGATCCAAGCGTTACAGCAAGAGATGGTGATTCCACTGCCACCAGTACGAGAACTGTCACTTGTGCGGTTACTGTAACAGCTAAAACAGTTCTGATTACTGCTATAACGCTGAGTGATACCGCCCTTACAATACCAATTAAGGAGTCAAGAAAACTGACGGCTGCTGTTGAACCGGCTGGAGCGACCGAGGCATATACTTGGAAGAGCAGTAATCCAAATGTGGCTGCCGTATCGGAAAAGGACGGAGTGATAACGGCACTGGAAGCTGGTACGACAAAAATTACAACTGTATCAGAAAGTGGTATAATATCCTCTGAGTGTATTGTTACAGTACCTCCTGCCACGACACCAGCTCCAGATCCTAGTACAAATCCAGCTCCAAGTCCTAGCCCATCTCAATCTCCAACACCAACGCCAACGCCAACACCAACACCAACGCCAGCAGTTACAAGCGTAACGATTGATCAGCGGCCCTTCCGGCTCGATCCCAAGGACAACAGCACCATGACCGCGACTGTGGAACCGGCAGGTGCGGGTGGAACAATAACGTGGAAAAGCTCGGATACCAAGGTTGCGATCATCAACGAGGCGGGGATTGTAACCGGTGTATCGCCAGGTATCACTAAAATTACAGCTACAGTAGGGGGCAAGGAGTCCGCTGCTGTTGAAGTGACAATTTCCGGCCTTGTCCTGTCGAAAACCTCGCTCACCCTGCTCTCTGGGAAGGGCGATACCTTGAGTTACCAGCAGTTCGGCGATGCTGAGGCGGGTGTCGCGGCCTGGACCAGCGATAAGCGGGATGTTGCCACCGTAAACAGCGGACAGATCAGGACCGGCAATCCAGGCAGCGCTGTGATTACACTCAGCAAGGGCGGCTATACGGCCACCTGCACTGTGACGGTCAGCGAAAACACCGCTGGGGTTATTAAGGGCAGTATGGGCAGCAGCTTTGTGATGAAGTTTGACACCATCCGCACGGAGCTGGACAAGGAGTGCCGGGACGTGCTGGGTAATGGGCTGTCCTACATCGCCAATCTGTCCGTTCCCACCGACCAGGGCATTTTGTACTATGGCTATGTGTCGGCGGACGAGACGGGGCCGGGAATTGCATCCAGCATTACCGAGCGCTATTATTACACCAGTGCGTCAGACGGACGGCGGGTAATAGAGAAAGTTACCTTCGTCCCCAAACCCAGCTTCAGCGGCACCGCCGCCATCAGCTACACTGGCTTTGACAGCAGCAACAACTTTTTCACTGGAGAGATCCGGGTCGAGGTAGCAGAGAGCAGCGATGTGCGCTATTCCATTGCCAAGGGGACCCCGCTGGTCTTTGAGGGGACGGATTTTAACGCCATCTGCCGCAACCGGGAGGGGAGAGACCTCAATTATATCACCTTTACCACCCCCTCCAGCTCCACTGGCACACTCTATTACAACTATGAGAGCGACGGGACCTACGGCGCCCATGTCACCGACCGAGACCCATACTACTACAAGAAAACCCCCAATCTGGACAGCATCACTTTTGTCCCTGCGGCGAATTTCACCGGCACTGCCCGGATCAGCTATACGGCTGTGGACTCGGCGGGCAACCGATATGGGGGCCGGGTGAGTATCCAGGTCTCTGATGTAGGCGGCCAGGGGAGTGTAGGAGATATCTCCTATAAAACCTATCCAGGCGGGACCGCCACCTTTGCGTCCAGTGACTTTAACAGCATGTGCCGGAATGTTACCGGCTCCAATCTGGACTATGTGCGCTTTGACCTGCCTGACCGGGACGAGGGAATCCTGTACTACAACTACCGGAGCAGCAGCAACTACGGCAGCCGCGTCACCTCCTCCACCCTGTACTATAGAAGCGGTACGCCCTCCCTGTCCCGCGTGTCCTTTGTGGCGGCCAGCGGCTACCGGGGGACGTTGGCGATCAACTTCACCGCCTGGGATGTGGACGGAACCCGGCTGACCGGAACGGTGAGTATCAAGGTATCCGGCGGGGGAGAGGGAGATGTGTCCTACAGCTCCAATACCGGACGGCCTGTCACCTTCTCCGCGTCAGATTTCAATGCGGTCAGCCGCTCGGTCACAGGCCGGACCCTGGATTATGTCCGCTTCACCCTTCCCTCCAGCAGTGACGGCACGCTGTATTACAACTATTCCAGCTCTAACAACTCCGGTACCGCTGTCTCGGCCTCTACCAACTATTACCGAAACAGTAGTCCCTCCCTCAACAATGTGACCTTCGTTCCCAAGAGCGGCACCAGCGGCACAGTGGAGTTCAGCTTCACCGGCTGGGACACGGAGGGGGAGCGTTTCACCGGTACAGTTGAAATTTTAGTCCGGCGAAATTCCAGCTCTGGCATCGTGAGCTACTCCACCAACGAGGGAGAGGCCGTCCGTTTCTCGGCCTCCGACTTTGACGACGCCTGCCGCTCTGTGACCGACAGCGCTCTACAGTACGTCCGCTTTGAACTGCCCAGCAGTACAGAGGGCCGTCTCAGCTACAACAGCGCCGACGGCAGCCGGGTCAGTGCCAACACCAATTACTATCGAACCAGCAATCCCTCCCTGAGCAACGTCTACTTCCAGCCCAGGGGAGGAACGGTCGGCAGAGTGAATATCGACTTCACCGGCTACAGCAACAGCGGAGACCGCTTTGAGGGAACGGTACAAATTAACATCCGGGCCGGAGAGGCGGATATCGAGTATACCACCTCAGAACAGGAAGCAGTGGTGTTCTCTGCCGCTGATTTTAACAGCCTGTGCCAGTCGGTCCAGGGGTACAATCTGGATTATGTCCGCTTCACCCTCCCCTCCAGCAGCGACGGCACCCTATACTATAACTACTCGGAAACCAGCAACGGTGCAAGGGTGTCCAGCTCCACCAACTGCGGCCGTACCGGCAACCAGACCCTAGACCGGGTGGCGTTCGTCCCCGCCAGGGACTTCACCGGTACCTGCCGCATCAAATTCACCGGCTACGATGTGAATCGAAACACCTTCTCCGGTGTGGTGTCCATTGAGGTGGAGCGCGGGCAGGGCGGCGGAGACAGCACCCTGCACTATGAACTGATCCAGGGTGGGGTCCTGACCCTCAAGAGCGGCGATCTGAATGACGCCTGCCGCTCGGCCACTGGCTACGACCTGAACTATCTCCGCTTTGACCTCCCCAATACCGACCAAGGTGCGCTCTTCTACCAGTATGACCAGACAGATGGGACCTTCCAGAGCCGGGTGTCCGAATCCACCAGTTATTACCGGACCAATGGCAGCCGTCTGGTGTCCAATGTCACCTTTGTGGCCAACCGGAATTTCACCGGCACCGCCCAGATCGAGTACACCGGCCACAACTCCAGGGGACGGCAATTCCACGGCGTCATAGAGATCAGCATCACCCAGCCTGTGCTGGAGCCCATCCGGTACACCGCCGGGACCGCCGTTCTCCCCTTCCAGAGCGGTGACTTCGCCGATACCTGCCGCAGCCTCACTGGCCGGGAGCTGGACTATATCCAGTTCACTGCGCCGGAGGCCAGCCTGGGGACCCTCTACTATCAGTACACCGGGCCCAGCCGGTATGACAGCAAGGTCGACTCCAACACCCGCTATTACGTCTCCGGCTCTCCCAGCTTGAGCGGCGTTTCCTTCCTGCCGGCGGCAGGAGCCAACGGAACGGCTGTCGTCCCCTTTACCGGTCAGGATGCCAGCGGCACCCAGTTCTCCGGCCAGGTGGAGATTACCATCTCTGCCCCCACAACTTCTTCCGTCTTTACTGATATGACAACCTACGGCTGGGCGGCTGCCTCGGTGGATTTCCTGTATACCAATAACATCGCCACCGGTACCACCGCCACCCTCTATAGTCCCGCCCAGGCCATGACAAGAGGGGACTTTACCCTTATGCTCTGCCGGACCTTCCAACTCAATACCGGCAATACCAACAGCTTCTCCGATGTGCCCTCCAACAGTCACTATGCCTGGGCCATCGGCACCGCGAAGGACTTGGGGATCATCGAGGGGACCAATGGCCGCTTTTTCCCAGGTGAGTCTATCACCCGGCAGGACGCCGCCGTCATGCTCCAGCGGGCGATGAAGGCCGCGGGCCTTACCCTGAACGATGGCAACGGTGCTGTTCTCCAGCGCTTCACAGATGCCAATCAGGTCTCTCCCTACGCCACAGGCGCCCTCTCTGCCCTGGTGGAGCGTGGGGTGTTCCAGGGGAACAACAGGGGCGCCCTCAATCCCACCGGCACGATGAGCCGGGCCGAAATGGCCGTACTCCTCCATCGGGCATTGACAAAATAACAATGGGAGGTAGACAGTATGCCTGAGCTGCTGAAGGATTTTAAAATCGCACCTGGCACGACCTGCGAGGTGTATACACCCGGCAATGACCAGATCTTTCTGGGCAAGGTGAGCGCCTATGATGGAGAAAACCTTACCATTGTAGACCGATCCGGACGGGAGGTCCCCTCCGCTATTTTTAAGAGCGTAATCAAGCTCAAGCTCTACCTGTCAGATTCCGACGCGGCCTTCCTCCAGGGCCAGATCACCGGCAGCAATGACGAGATGTGGCGGCTCAATGAGCTAGTCCTTCTCACTGCTGAGGAAAACCGGGGGGAGTTCCGCCAGCGGGTCTCCTGCCGGACCCTCATCCACTGTATCAGCGGGCGTGCCGTTGGAACTGACCAGGAGGTAGTCTATGGACGCCTGGCGAATATCAGCTCTGGTGGTGTCCTGGTGGGAACCAAGGTGCGCATCTACAAGGCGGGCGATCTGCTCCAGCTGGGTGAGGTGGAGATCATCCCAGAAGAGCGTCCCTTTCAGTTCTTGTGCGAGGTTCGCTGGGCGGAGATCGATGTGAAAGAGACCCTCTATGGCTGTCGGTTTGTGGACTTGAGTGCTAGAGAGCAGGACCGCCTTTACCGGGCGATCTTTGCCCTCCAGAGAAAAGCCATGCAACAGCAGCGTAATCTGCGCAGATAATACGGAACCGGCACCCCAAACGGGGTGCCGGTTTTGGTTTTTTATGGGTAGGCGTTCCAATAGGTCTCCCCCGCCTCCAAGGAGATTCCACGCAGGGAGAACAGCTCCTCCACCGTACAGAACAGATAGCCCTGGGCGTGGAGCTGATCCACAACCTCTAGCGCGGCATCTACCGAGGCGGGAAAGATGTCGTGCATGAGAATAATATCTCCATCCTGGGCGTGAGAGACGATATGGGACACCTCGCGCGTAGTGCTCTGGTCGTTCCAGTCCTCTGGATCTACCGACCACAGGATGATCGGACAGCCCGCCCACTCCTTTACACGCTCGTCCAGCAGTCCATAGGGAGGACGAAGCAGGAAGTCGTTATGGCCCAAGACCTCCTTGAGGAGGGTCCGGCTGCGTTCTACCTGGGCGTCAAAGTCGATGCGGTTCAATGCGTCCAGCTGGACATGATCAAAGGTATGGATCCCAATCTGATGCCCCGCCTCATCCATCCGGCGCAAAATGTCCTCATTACCCTCAATCTGGGCGCCGATCAAAAAGAAGGTCGCGTGTACGCCGCGTTCCTCCAGCCCGTCCAGCAGACGGGTGGTGGTAGACCTCCGGGGACCGTCATCAAAGGTCAGAGCAATGAGCTTGGAGTCTGTTGTGACTACCGCCTGGCCGGAGGCTGGCTCCACCGGAACACGTCGGGAGAGTAAGCCACCCAAGAGCAGCACAGCACTGCCCATCAACAGCGCCGCCCACCGCCTGCCGGATCTCTGCTTCATCGCACCGCCGCCTTTCGCTGCAAAGGATCATGTTCCCCCACCCTATGGGCGGAGGAAACGATATTCAGCTTCTTTTCGATAGTGTGTGCAGCACCAGCGGCTTTTTTGAGCGGGAAATCCTGGATTTTTTTAAAACTGAAATAGAACGCTTACTTGCCTCTACCCTCGGAGGGGGGTGGAGGCAGTATTTTGAGAATTGCGCTAAAAGGCGTACAGGTAGTCCTGCTGGCCGGGGGCGTAAAAACCTGTTGCGTCCTCATCTAAAATCCAGTGCTCTTCGCCCTCCCAGAGGGTGAGGACACCATCCTCCTGGATGAGGAAGTGGTCTCCTTCCAGGCGGCAGAAGCCCTCCTCCGACGCGGGGCCATAGGAATAGGAGGTACCCTCCGGGGTGTAATAGGTGAGCATACCGTTTTCTAAGGTGGCGATGCCGCCGTCCGGGTAGAAAAACCCCGGTCCAGACAGACCGGCAATCACTTGGACTGATGTAATCCCGTCCAGCCGGTAGAGATCCTGGGTTCCCTCGCCGGTCAGAACGCTGTAGTAGATCGCCTTTCCCGTCTGGGGGACGCCGATGGAAAATACGTTCTGGGCCAGAATCGCGCCGTCCCGGTAGCCGCCTCTCCGTCTCTGATAGCGGGTCAAAACGCCGTTTTTGACGGTCAACAGAGACCCGTCTGGGGTAAACGCATATCCAAGATCGTCATTTTTCTCCCGCCACAGCTCCCCCGTGATATCCCCCAAGGCCAGATAGACCTGGTTATCTGTCGGGTCAAAGGTGGTATAAACCAGGACACTGTGTTCATAGTGCGGGACAGGGTAGGCCGTGTTGCACAGGTGGACCTCCCGCCCGTTCTCATGGAAAAAGAGGAAGGAGAACTCCGGAGGGGAGGGAATTGTGTAGGTGTAGGTATCGGGGGCCTGGGCATAGACTATGTCTTGGGCCTCGGAAACCAGTAGCTCCCGCTGGTCCTGGCGGTAGGCGTAGAGGTTATAGGGGGTGCCGGAGGAATCGGTAAACAGCAGAGCGGAGAAGTCCTCATTACCTGAGAGCAGGCGGGCTTTTCCCCGGCTGACCTCCTGGATGGCGGTGTCGTTGGGATCGGTACTGTGGAGAGAGACAACCATCTCGTCATAGCTCTCGTGCTGGGTGATCAGCAGCCGGCTGCCGTCTTCTGAGAGGGAGAAGAAATTGACGTCCTCCGCCACGGTCCACCGTTGAACGCCGTCAAATCCCCGCAGTTCAAATCCCTGTAATTCCTCGGCATGGGCGCGGTAAAATACCGTCCCGTCCGGGGTGAGGGCGAAGGTCACCTCATCTGCAGAGGGCTGTACGAGGGGAAAAACCTGCCCGCGCCAATCAAAGTCACCTGGATAGAAAAAGACATCTGGGTCCACCTGGACAATGGCCTGGCGATTCTCCTCCAAATCTGAGGTGAGCTGATCCAGGGCCACCCGGTAGAGACCGTTTTGACTGTCTGCCGGGTTGGAAGGGGCGCAGATCACATAGGCATACTTTCCCTGCCCGTCAACCGCCGCTCCGGCGTGGTCCACTCCGTCAAAGAGCGGGGCGGGGGTTCCATCCGCCAGGGCCGAAGGATCAACAGAACAGCCAGAACCGCCAGCATGACCCCCACGGCCAGCAGTCCGATCCAGAGCCGCCGGGATTGCCGGATGTCAGACGACCGGGAGACGGGCGGTTCTGGAGGCTCCGGGGGTGTTGAGGCCATTTCTTCCGGGGCGGGGAGAATGGCGTCAAAAAAGGCGGCGGCTTTGGACGAACGCCCCCCTTGGGGGGCAGGGGTGGTACATGGCCTGCCGCAAATCGGACAGCGGGCGGCGCCCTCTGGAACGGCGTAGCCGCAGACTGTACAGTGCATAAACGGTCCTCCTCTTGTGCAAATCCGTAAATTTCTATATCGAACCACTCTTTATCTATTGGGTAAAATCTGCTATACTGCTGTCAAGTGTTGAGCGGCTACAACGGGATCTACTGGTTGTGCTGTTCTATATTACCGTGTGCCAAGGGGTTTTGTCTACCGCTGTCTAAAAGGAACGAACCCCAGGTGTGAGGAGGTCTGCGCGATGCTGGAGGCGGCGGGACTGACCAAAGCCTACCGGGGCCGGACGGTGCTCTATCCCATTGACCTGCGCCTGTCTGAGGGGGAATGCCTGGGCTTGGCCGGTCCCAATGGGTCGGGGAAGAGCACCCTGCTGGCGCTGCTGGCCCAAACTGTCCGTCCGGACGGCGGAACTCTGCGGGAGGGCGGGAAATCGGTACTGGGGGATCGGGCCTTCCTGCGCCGGTCGATGGGGTATGTCCCCCAGGAGGACGCGCTTCTAGAGGATCTGACGGTGGAAGAGCATCTGCGCCTGTGGCAGGGGCTGCTGTGCCAAAGGGGGGCCCTCCCGGAGGAAATCTTGGAGCTGCTGGGCCTGGGGCCCTGCTGGACCGGCGGATTCAAACCCTGTCCGGGGGGATGAAAAAGCGTCTGAGCATCGCCCTGGCCCTGCTGAACCACCCCCGCTACTTACTGATGGATGAGGCCTTCGCCAGTCTGGACGAGGGCTACCGGGGGACCCTCACCACCTGGCTGCTGCGCTATGTGCAGGGGGGCGGCAGTCTGCTGTGGTGCAGTCATGAGCCTGATGAGCTGCGTGTGCTGTGCGGTCGCGTGATTCTTCTGGAGGAGGGACGCCGCACCGGAGGCGGTCCCCGTCCGGAGGTGCGGAAGGGATAGGAGGAACGATGAGACAGGTGACAGCAATCGCCCTCCTGCTGTTGGGGCGCCTGCGCCGCCGTCTGATCCCCCTGGCGGTGTTGGCTTTGACCGCCTGCCTGCTGGGCAGTACTGCGGGCCGGGTATTGGCCCAGGCGGATACGCCGGTCCGCCTGGTGCTGGTAATCGCCTCTGAGGGGGAAGGAGACAAGAGCGCCGTGTCGCTGGCAAATTGGTTGTCCTCCCTGGAGGGGCTGGCATACTGCACGGTCCAGGCCGCCTCCCAGGACGAGGCTAAGGCCATGCTGGACCGGGGGGAGGCTGCGGCGGTACTCCTCCTGCCGGAGGGCTTTTTAGCGTCGGTCCAGACCGGGGAAAACAAGCCGCCCACTCTGCTGACCAATCCGGCCCGGCCTATGGAGGGGTGGATTGCGGGGTGGCTGGGGGAGACAGCGGCCCGGATTTTGTCCACTGCCCAGGCGGGGATCTATGCCGTACTGGCGATCTACGATACCCTGCCCGATCCGGGCCTGGCGCGGGAGACCGTGGTGCTGGGGGTTAATCTGCGCTATCTCCGGGCGGCTCTGGCCCGGACCGAGCTGGTGGAGGTGGAGACCGTCCAGGCCACCGGTCCCCTGGCCGTGGCCGATCACTATACCCTGAGCACCCTGATCTGTCTGCTCCTCCTGCTCGCCCCCTTTCTCTACCCACTCTATGGCGGGGAGAACCTGGAGCCCTTTCTCAGACGGAGCCGGGCGATTGGGGTTCCGGCGCTGCTCCCTGCGG
>JAAWBF010000070.1 GCA_022792555.1 Oscillospiraceae bacterium | reverse complement strand
TGATGCGGGAGGCTGGCCGACAGGGGGTGCGTGTGCTGGCGCTGCCTGAGCTGTGTCTGACGGGGTACACCTGTGGAGATCTCTTCCAGCAGGATACCCTTCTCCGCGGAGCGGAAGAGGCCCTGGCCACGATTTTGGAGGCCACCAAAAGCCTGGACATGGTAACCGCCCTGGGACTTCCGGTACGGTATCGGAATAAGCTCTATAACTGCGCGGCGGTGATCTGCAAGGGGGAGATTTTGGGCCTGGTGCCCAAGACGCATCTGCCGAATTATGGGGAATTTTACGAGGGACGCTGGTTTACCTCCGGGGCGGACATGGGAGAGACAGACTACTGTATCCCATTTGCCGGACAGGAGACGGTAGAGATCTCCGCAGGGCAGGTGTTCCGCTGCGAGGACCTGCCGGAGCTCACCCTGGGGGTGGAGATCTGCGAGGATCTCTGGGCCGCAATCCCGCCCTCCAGCCGCCTGGCCGCCGAGGGGGCCACGGTTATCTTGAATCTGTCCGCCTCTGACGAGGTGGTCGGGAAGGCGGAGTACCGCCGTTCCCTCGTGCTGGGGCAGTCGGCCCGGCTGGTGTGCGGCTATGTCTACGCCGACGCAGGGGAGGGGGAGTCCACCACCGACCTGGTCTTTGCGGGACACAACCTCATCGGAGAAAACGGCGTCCTGCTGGCCGAGCGGCGGTTTGCCTGCGGGCTGACGGTGTCCGAGATCGACGTAGCCCGGCTGTCCTACGAGCGGCGGCGGATGAACACCTTCCCCGCCTGTGATCGTGGGGTGTATCCCAACTACTTCCGCTTGGAGCGGGGGACCACCACCCTGACCCGGCATATCTCCTCCACCCCCTTTGTCCCAGAGGATACCCGTGATCGGGCAGCCCGATGCGAGGAGATCATCAAAATTGCCGCCTTGGGTCTCAAGCAGCGGCTGGAACACACCGGGGCAAAAACGGCCGTGGTGGGGCTGTCTGGGGGACTGGACTCCACGCTGGCGGTCCTGATCACAGGGATCGCCATGAAGTTGCTGGATCGGCCTGCCTCAGATATCATCGCTGTGACCATGCCCTGCTTCGGCACCACCGACCGCACCCGTGACAACGCGGTAGAGCTGGCCGGGCGGCTGGGGGCCACCCTGCGGCGGATTGACATCTCCGGAACGGTAAAGTCCCATTTCCGGGACATTGGGCAGTCCATGGAGAACCAGGATGTCACCTTTGAAAATGGGCAGGCCAGGGAGCGCACCCAGGTGTTGATGGATATCGCCAACCAGACCGGCGGCCTGGTGGTGGGGACCGGGGATCTGTCCGAGTTGGCCCTGGGTTGGGCCACCTACAACGGAGACCATATGTCCATGTACGGGGTCAATGCCTCCATTCCCAAAACTCTGGTGCGTCATCTGGTGGACTTTGTCTGTGGGGACAAGGCGGAGGAGGACCCGGCCCTCTCCCATGTGCTGGCCGACATTTTGGACACCCCGGTCTCCCCTGAACTGCTGCCCGCTGTCAACGGCACCATCAGCCAGTACACCGAGGACCTGGTGGGCCCCTATGAGCTCCACGACTTCTTCCTATACTACGCTGTCCGCTGGGGCTTCCCGCCCCGCAAGGTCCTGCGCCTGGCGGAGCACGCCTTTGGCCGGGCCTACCACCGTGCTACCCTGCTCAAGTGGCTGCGGACCTTCTACCTCCGGTTCTTCTCCCAGCAGTTCAAGCGCTCCTGCCTGCCGGACGGACCTAAGGTCGGCTCGACCACCCTGTCCCCCAGAGGGGACTGGAGAATGCCCAGCGATGCCTGCGTCCGGCTGTGGCAGGAGGAATTGGAGGGGTTAGAGTAAATGAATGTCTGTCTAGATCTCTTTCTTACCTTTGCCCAGGTGGGAGCGTGTACCTTCGGCGGCGGCTACGCCATGCTGCCCATCCTCCAGCGGGAGGTGGTGGAGAAGCGGGGCTGGGCTACCGAGGAGGAGGTGGCCGACTACTATGCCATCGGACAGTGTACCCCAGGTATCATTGCAGTCAACACGGCCACCTTCGTAGGCCAGAAGCAGCAGGGGACCTTGGGGGCGGCCTGCGCCACGTTTGGGCTTATCTTCCCCGCCCTGGTGATCATCGGCATCATTGCGACCTTTTTGGAGCGCTTCGCGGAGCTCCCCGTGGTGGGCCACGCCTTCGCCGGGGTGCGGGCCTGCGTGTGTGCCCTCATTCTCTCCAGTGTGCTCAAACTGCGCAAGAGCACCATCATTGACGGAGCCACAACAGCGGTTTTTCTGGTGGCGCTGGCCCTGGCCCTGGTGCGCAGCTACCTCTCCATTCCCAATGAGATGGCGGCCTTTCTGGTCTATCAGGTGTGTTCCCCGGTGGGACTGGTGATTTTGGCCGGACTGGCTGGGGTCATTCTGCGGGCGCGGAAGGGGTGGAAGACGTGATCTACCTCTCTCTCTTTCTAGCCTTTTTCAAAACGGGCCTGTTCTCTATCGGCGGGGGACTGGCCACCATACCCTTCCTCACCGATATGGGCGCTCAGACAGGCTGGTTTACCCACGCCGAACTGGCCAATATGATCGCCGTCTCTGAGTCTACGCCGGGGGCTATGGGGATCAATATGGCCACCTATGTAGGCTTGACCACCGCCGGTCCCCTGGGGGCTGTGGCGGCCACCGTCGGGCTTGTCACCCCCAGCGTGATTGTGATTTTGATCATCGCCCAATTCCTTCAAAAATTCCGGCAGAGCAAGCTTGTGGACGCCGCCTTTTATGGCCTGCGCCCCGCCTCTACCGCGCTGATTGCGGCAGCGGGAATCTCGGTGGCCGTCATTGCCCTGCTCCATCCCGGCGCGGCCACGCTGGCGGAGCACTTTAACTGGCCATGTATTCTGCTGGCTGTACTCGTTTTTACCGGAATGAAGCTCAAGCCGCTGAAAAAACTCCATCCCGTTGTGTTTATTGCGGCTTCTGCCCTGATTGGGGTGATCTTCCAGCTCTAAATAGACAGAGAACGCCGGAAAGGAACAGAAAATCGTTCTGATTTTTGCGAGAAAAAGTAAAACCAATGGTTTAGTTCTTTAAAAATGTTACGTTAAAAAATTCACAAAAATTTTCAGACCCTATTGCAATTTGTGTAACTTGCGCTTATAATAGGACATGATCAAATCCCGCATACATCAAAATTACAAATCAAAACACGGGAGGCTAACCTAATGAAAGATGTTTATGTAGTCAGCTGCTGCCGCACCGCCATTGGTTCCTTCGGCGGTTCCCTGAAGGATACCCCTGCGACCGATCTGGGCGCCGTTGTCGTGAAAGAGGCCCTCAATCGCGCCAATGTAAAGCCTGACCAGGTAGATGAGCTGATGTTCGGCTGCATCCTCACCGCCGCCCAGGGCCAGAACCCCGCCCGTCAGGTCGGTGTCAAGGCCGGCCTGCCCTTCTCCGTGCCCGCCTATACCGTGGGTATGGTCTGCGGTTCCGGCATGAAGAGCGTCATTGAGGGCGCCCGCGCCATCCTGGCCGGTGATGCTGATGTCATCGTGGCCGGCGGTACTGAGAACATGTCCGCTGCCCCCTTTGCCCTCCCCGACGAGCGCTGGGGCGCCCGCATGGGCGACAAAAAGGTCGTCGACACCATGATCAAGGACGGCCTCTGGGACGCTTACAACAACTATCACATGGGTACTACCGCTGAGAATATCTGCGATGTCTGGGGCATCACCCGCCAGGAGCTGGACGAGTTCGCCGCCTCCTCTCAGCAGAAGACTGAGGCCGCCCAGAAGGCCGGCCGGTTTGACGATGAGATCGTCCCCGTGATGATCAAGAAGAAGAAGGAAATGGTCGAGTTCAAGGTGGACGAGTTCCCCAAGGCCGGTGTCACCACCGAGTCCATCGCCAAGCTGCGCGGCGCTTTCCCTGTGGGTCCTGACGGCGTAGAGGGTGAGATTGTCCACACCTTCGATGTCACCAAGGTCCACGAGGCGGACGCTAAGAAGCATGAGCAGCGCGTCACCGCTGCCAACGCCTCCGGCATCAATGACGGCGCTGCCGCCATCGTGCTGGCCAGCGCCGAGGCCGTGGAGAAGTACGGCCTGAAGCCCATGGCCAAGCTGGTCAGCTGGGGCCAGGGCGGCGTTGACCCGAAGATCATGGGCGTCGGTCCTGTGCCCGCCTCCCGTCAGGCCATGAGCAAGGCCGGCCTGAAGATCGAGGACATCGACCTGGTGGAGGCCAACGAGGCCTTTGCCGCGCAGTCTGTGGCCGTGGCCCGCGAGCTGGGCTTCGATATGAGCAAGGTCAACGTCAACGGCGGCGCCATTGCGCTGGGCCACCCCGTCGGCGCTTCCGGTGCCCGCATCATTGTCACCCTGCTCCACGAGCTGGCCAAGCGCCCCGATGCCAAGAAGGGCTTGGCTACCCTGTGCATCGGCGGCGGTATGGGCGTTGCCACCATCTTTGAGAAGTGCTAAGCTTCATCATGTATCTTAGCTAGAGCAGTCCTTAAAATTGCCGATCCTGTCTTCGCCCTCTTCGAGGGCGGAGACAGGTAAGAACGCTAAACACCGGCCTATAAGGCCAGCTAAAACAGAGACAGAAAACGCCATGGACTATCACTGTCCATGGCGTTTTTTTCAGAGGAAAAAGCAAGTGAAGCAATAGAACGGTTGAAAGACAAAGAAGGATTTCGAGATTTTTCAATAAGCTGTTTTGAAATAGCTAAAATGGAAATCGACCGGTCCAGTTGGGTAGATGGATTTTCTACTGTAAATTGGACGGAATAAGTGGAGACCCCTGCTATACAAGATTAGCGGGAAAGAAGAATATTTTGAGGATATTGCTGGGCAATATGTTTTGTGGAACATTGAGTGTTAACTTAAGAAAGAACTCGTTGAACTGCGTACAGAGGACGATTCAAAGGTGATAGAACGGGCAAGGGCTGTCATATGGAAAACCCCACCACAAAGCAAAGGGGCGCGCTACAGAACAAGAGCGTTCTTTAGTGCGTCCCCTTTTATGCTTTCCTCCAGATGGTGATCCCTTTTCTCAATGCGACCTTTCCGAATTTAGCCATCTGCTGGCTGCTGTTTCCCTTCTGCTGCTTTAAGGTATAGATCTTTTGAATCTGAAACCCAAAGTCTTCCGCAAGGGAGGAACTCAAAAAGTCGACAGGGATCACCTCGCCTCCATACCTGACATTATCATTTACAAAAGCGACCATAGCTCCCTTTTGACACAATCGAAAAAGCTCTGCAAATAGAAAACCCAGTTCAGTGAAGTATCCCTCCACCATCCGAATGACACCGTGATTGTTTAGATCACCGTGATCCCGCCGTTGATTTAAGGCAACGATCACTTCTTTTAGGACGGGATTCGCTTCAATTTTTTTCTTGATGGCGTAGAATCGATCTGCTTGGTTCAGGGATCGATAGAACGCCTCCATTTCCTCCAGCTTTGAATGACTTTCCACCGTACAGGATAACAAATCCTGCCTCATCTTTTTTATCTCAGCTTCGCCAAGCCCCAGGTAAACCAGCTCTAACGCATAGGTCCTTGTGTAATCATACCGGTTACAGTAGGGAGGAGAGGTGATCACACCCCTCAATATCCCATCTTTCAGTTTCGGTATTTCATAGAGCACGCTGTTTTCAACAAAATTGATCTGTGCGCCTGTAGCGTTTGGCAAACTTGCCTGAATCATTTTTATATCGTCTAATACATGCGCTAATTCTCCGATAATTGTCTCTTTAATCGCCCCAATCTCTGACCGTACATGCTTGGGAGGCAAGGGCTTCTTTCCCTTTTCTACCCGTTTTTGATTCGCCTCTATTACCTTTTTTGACCTGCAGTCCCAACTCAAATATTGACCGGATTTCATGGTATAACTGCATGGTTCCAGCGAATTGATGATGCAGAGATTGAGCAGATTTTTAGCATACGCGGAATAGGCGCTGTTCTCATTCCACTCTTTGATATACTGAAGAAAGGAAGCCGTCTCTTCTGGATATGCGTCCCGTGTAATGGTGATGTACGCAGTCTTTCCAGCATATCCATAGGGGACCGTCAATCCCTCCACATCATGGAGAAGATGCGCGATTTCTTGGATATCATAGTCGAATACCGCACATTTGGCCTTCACAGCGACAGAAGAAGTGGGCATAATATCATATCCGATGCTGTTGATGCCACGCATCTGACAGACAAGCCCTGTTGTTCCAGAGCCGAAAAAGGGGTCCATAACCAAATCTCCAGCCTGAGCGCCCATCTCATCCAACAGAATATGAACGAGATCTGCTGAAAACCCCTCTTTATATTTTAACCAGCTATGGACAACCTCTTTTTTACTTAACTGATAGCTGACATTTTGCCGGTTAAATTTATCGGTTAGCTCCAAATATTTTGCATATGCTAGTTCTAATTTTTTTCGTGCCTCCTCCTGACACAATCCGTCCGCAGAGAAGTGCTTTACCAAAAAAGTGTCGATTGATTCGTCAAACAAAGATAGCTGCCCCATGCTTCCCTCATCATATGCTTAAAATCCAACTACAGTATTCTGTTAGCTGATCGCTGTCTGTAAGATTTGCCGCATTACTTAGCATTCCGTTTTGTAATTGTGTAAAAATTTCCTCTGCCATCGCATGTTCAATTGCTGCTCCAACAAACGATGTTTGTATCTCACAACCAGCACTTGAAAAACTTGCTCTAATGCGGCCCAATGCCGTATTGGCGGTCTTCCAGTGCTCGTCGGCACCCGCCGGATCGATTCCGCCTTTGAGCTCTCCCAACATTAAAATCTTGTCTGTAGTTTTTACGATTTTCCCTTTGTTGTACTGATTCATATCACACGCAAACAGACATAGGTCCACATTTTTTCTGACAATGGGTATATTTAGGTTCAGGCCCAGCACTCTGTCTCCTCGATCTGTTCTCCAATGGAGCGCTTTTAAATTCTTTTCGATGTCCATATCGTCAGCCTGCATAGGAGACCACGGATAACTTGGGATGTTAGCCATCCAATCATACGTGACCGCGCTGACATGCATAGCTGACAGAATGGCCCGGATCAGCTTCTCCTCTCCAAGTGCGCCAATACGATTCCTCATAGTGCCGCCGACGGCATCACCTTTGATTAAAAGGTATCTGTATATTGTCTCATCAATGTAGTCCCGCCCCGCTGGCTTGAGAAATTTTTCGATGAGTTCCCTGATCGCCGCAGTTTGATCCGCGTCATCTAAATATTTCATCGACTTTTCTGACAGTCCGGCCGCTGTCAACACAAACGGCCGAACGGCTGGCAGATGTAAAAAATCTTCCGGGCCCCTGGTATCTGCAACCATGGACCGAAAAGCAAGGGCATTTTTGACATAGGGGTCGCTCACTCTGTTTTTCTCTAAGGCGATGCTTAAAAATCCTGCCCTTGTCTGTTCCTGAGATGTGACTAAATCACTTGCCTTTTGAATAAACTTATTGAACATGGTTCTCCTTTTTCAGGGCAGCTGTGCTGCTCTGATACACACAAATTTGGTTGATTATATGGCCCGACTGCGGGAGAGCAAGGCAACCGTCTCCACATGGGCCGTCCTTGGGAAGAGGTCTACGGCTTCAGCAATCTGGGGCTGATAGCCGAGGGAGGCAAAGTGTTTGAGGTCGCGGGCGAGGGTGGCGGGGTCACAGGAGACGTAGACGATCCGGTCGGGGGCCATTTGGGCGATGGTCTGGATGACGTCAGGGGCCAGACCCTTTCTGGGGGGGTCGACGCAGACGACATGGGGGCGGATGCCCTGCCGGGCGAGAGTCTGGGCGGCCTGTCCGGCGTCGGCGCAGAGGAACTGGGCATTGGAGCAGCCATTGCGGGCGGCATTTTGGCGGGCGTCCTCCACAGCCTGGGGGACCACCTCCACACCGAAGACCTGAGCGGCGCTCTGAGCCATGACCAGGCTGATGGTACCAATGCCGCAGTAGAGGTCTAGAACGGTCTCCTGTCCGGTAAGGCCGGCCAGGTCCAGCGCCCGGCGGTAGAGGATCTCGGTCTGGTCCGGGTTGACCTGGTAGAAGGAGGGGACCGCAAGCTGAAGGATCAGGCCGCAGAGGGTATCCTGGAGAACATCCTCTCCCCAGAGGGTGCGGTAGGCGTCGCCTAAAATCACATTATTCCGCTTCTGGTGGATGCCAAGGACCACGCCTGTGAGCTTGGGGTCCGCAGCCCGGAGGAGGTTGACCAGCTCCGGGCCGTGAGGGACGCGGGTGCCATTGACCATAAGACAGCACAGAGACTGGCCCGCTCGGTTGAAGCGCACATAGACATGACGGATCAACCCCGTCCCGGTCCGCTCATCATAGGATGGGACCTGAAACCGGAGCATCCATTGCTTGACGGCGCCCCGGAGGCTGGCGGCCTCCTTGGGCTGGAGCAGGCAGTCCTCCACATCTACAACCCGATGGGTACGGGCCTGATAAAAGCCGATGGCGGGTCCTGCGGAGACAGGGAACTGGACCTTGTTGCGGTAACGGCTGATCTGTGCCGCCCCATGGATCACAGAGACTGGAAGGGAGAGACCACCAATGCGGTGAAGTGCCTCCTCCACCCGCGCCCGCTTGTAGCTACATTCCTCTGTGTAGTCCATGTGACGCAGGCGGCAGCCGCCGCAGCGGCCAAAATAGGGACAGTCCGGGGTTAGCCGGCAGGGGGAGGGCTGTTCAATCTGGGTGACATGGCCCCAGAGACAGCTACGCCCCGCCTTGTCAATCTGGACCTGACACCGCTCCCCTGCCAGCCCGCCCTCGACAAAGACGGCGGCGCCGTTCAGCCGGGCCACCCCGGCCCCGTCGCTGGCGTAGTGAGCAATGGCCAGTGTGTGGACACTCCCCTCCAGCGCGCGATCCGGTTCACAGCGGCCCTTCATCTAGGCCACCCACGGCTGGAGCAAGCCGTCAAAGATCTCATAAGAGATGGGGATTTCAATGGGACTGTGATTGGTCCCCAAGTCGCCGGACTGATACCAGAATACAAAGCCTTGGTCGGTGAGATAGAAATGTTCCGGCTGAAGCGCGTCAGTGAGGGTGCCGGAGGAGATGCCGGAATCCTGGAGATCCGCGCCCTCTGGAGAGGATAAAATCGCGGTCAATGCCTGTTCTGCCGCCCGCTGGGGATCGGTGAAACAGTCGGCAAAGCGGAGCTGTGTACCAGTGGTCAGATCCAACTGCTCTGAGGAGAGGGAGACAAAGGGGTGCGCAGCCCCCTCATAAAAGAGATAGTCGGTTCGAGTGACGCTGATACAGTGCTGGGTCAGACGTGTGATGGTACTGCGCACCTCCTCACGGACCGGCACGAAGTCCCAGCCATGCTGGGTGGACAGGGTATATTCATCCGCCTGCTGTTGGGCGAGATCCTCGGCGGAAGATACAAAGGAAGCCTGTATTGCGTAGTAAAACTCATTGATGGCCTGCCAGGGCGGGTAATCGCCGGCGTTTTGCAGGTGGGGAAAGGAGTAGGACACGGTCAAAAGTGTGGTGCCGTCCTCCGTGGTAAAGGCTTTTTCATAGTGCTCAGTCTCCCAAACAGGGCCTTCCGCCGGAGCGCCGGGGAGCGCTGACGGGACAGCCG